>NZ_PNDP01000009.1:0-107479 GCF_005886415.1 Pseudoalteromonas sp. S327
ATCCACTCAGTCGTACCAAAATTATTCTCCCCTCCGAATAAATATAATTAAGATACTATTTGTACGACTGTAGCTCAGTTGTTTAGTGCGCTTCCTAATCTTTATGCCTCGCGCCGAATTCAGAGCCGCATTATTGAAAGAGCTAAGGCATTATTTTTTACTTAAAATTGCGTCAATTAAAACGGCGATAGAATATATCAACTGCCGTTTTAAAAAGTACACTAGTAATTTTAACCTGAATTAACTTAACAGGTTGTTACCTTTGTTCTCTTGCTGATGAATGGTTACAGGCCAGCCCGGGAACTGATTACTTGCTTTACCATCGTTAACATCGACTAAAAATCGATAGGCATCCATTGTGTAAGTGAGATTGTCACAATCAAACGTAATAAAACCAAAACCACTGCCTTTTTCATGCGCTTTCACATAGCGGTTATTTGATTTTCCAACCTCTGGATTACCAACCGCATAGACATAAATCTTGTTGCCAAAGGTGTCATTATATTCGCCTGTTTCGGCAAGTCCGTGTGCAGGGCGGTTTTGGTAAGGCATATTCATCGATTCAGGTTTCCACCACCTTGGCCAACCTGCTGAAATGGCAGGCGTACAAAAAGCCCAATTACTATCTCTTTGTTGATTTACACCATATTCCGATAAAGAACCTAAATGGGTATCGCCACAAATATGTAACGCCATAGAGTCACGCATTGCATCAATTGCACGGTTACGCGCAGAGGCAGGCCAACCACTTGAGTCAAAATCATATTTTAAGAAACGATCTGGCAAAGGCTGATGAGTAGAAATAGCAGCGAATACGGTTTGGCTTAATACCGCCTTTAATTTATGCCCGCGCCAGTCATTACCCCACGCTTTAAGAAAATTCTCTTGGCGATTTCCTAGCAGATCCAAACCAGGAGGATTGAATAACGGGTTATAATAAAGCGGATCTTCGTCTTGCCCTGTTTCTCCCACCGAAACATTAATACGCTCTGGGCCACTTTTCCATTGCCTATCGGCAAGAATGGCAAAACCAACACCGCCGTATAGCATCGCCCCATAATAAGAAATAATGCCATTCGTTGGTGTAGAGTCATAAGGATCTGGATGATGGTTAAGCGTTGTTTTATGTACCATATTAACCACCCGCGCAGAATCTATGTAACCGCCTAAAACACTTGCTGAAGGGTCTTTTGCAATATTTTGCATTTTTGCGCCCCCCTCACCCCACAAATTCCCTTGCAGTACATCGTGATCATCAGGTAAACAAATTGTCGGTTGATTACGCATGACTTCTTTAAAAGCCCAACCAAATTGATAAAATTTGCGTAAATAGTTTAAAATTGCCAAATCATCCGGCGTACGAATAACACCAAATCCCCCATGGCTTTCATAAATTTGATCGCCAGAGAAAAACACTAAATCGGGGTTTAATTTTTCGACATTTTGCGCAACAGGTTGGTACGGAAAGCCATAATCATTTTGACAGGTCAATGCAGCCATTCGTAGCGTATTATTTCTTGGGTTTGCTTTTATAATCCCTGAATATATATCTGGTGTGTGTGTACCATCGCTGAATTTCTCATGATATACAACTCGAAAAGGCGTATCTTGTTTCTCATCCCAATTGGCAATACGAAAAGTCGCCAACCAGCCATCATGGTCAATACGCTGTGAGTCGATAGCAATCCATTGATTGTCACGTTGTACTTGCAGCTCTAATTGTTGATTGTCTTGCTCACCTATTGGTCCTGTGTAAGCACTCAATTTCATCACAAAACCTTCATGACTTAATGTATCGCTCAACGAATACATAGTCCAAAGAATAGGGCCAAATGTCTGTTCATTAGTAACAGAGAACGCTTCACCTTGCATAGCCCAGTGGCTAAATTTATAACGTGCGCCTAATTTATCTTCTGGCACATTTTCATAAGTAACAGATTGAATTGAGAAATTACTCACTAGCGCGACATTACCTAATAGCTCTGATGCAGGTACCAAATGGGTAACCGTACCGATTATATTTTCAGTTGATGTTAAACGAGCCGTTAGCTCTAACGCCATAGCACCTGATTGAGGAGTCCCAGAAAGTGTTAAAGTAACGGATTGATTCTCTAACGGAATTTTTAAAGGCACAGTGTTGTTACCCAACACTAAATTGTTATTTTTGATACCGAGGTCGTATCCCTGTTGAACAAAACAGTTACTGCGGTATTCATTGAGCTCACTTTTAGCGCCAAGACGAATACCCGCGCCTCCATCGTTATTATTTTGCTCTAAACGCGTAACCTCCACTGACATGGAAAAAGCTTGATCAATATTCGTTATTTGATGTGTTAGAGAATGAACACTGCGATTCCCCCCACGAGTTATACATTCAGCCGCACCGTTATTCACACGCCAATCTTCCATCGGATTAGCCCAATACTGTTTGCCAAGCCAAACTCTATTATACGTTTTATACCAGTTATCACGGTGAGCCTTGTTACCGCAAGTAAAGGTTGAAGTCATAGCACCTAAATGACGAGTACAACCAGAGACGCCAGTTGCAACAACCCCAGCAGCAAACATTTTGAGAACTGAGCGACGAGATATATTTTTATTCATAATTTTCAATCTCACACATTGAATATTGTTAACAGTAAACAAACGATATATGTTTTCGTTAAAAATATCAGCATTTGTTTTCATAAAAACATTAAGAAATTATAAAAACTTCATTCAAATGTAAGATTACATGTTTTGAAGACCCCTATTTAACCCGGAATAACACACGGTTCAACATTGATTTAGTCCCTTATATTTAACACGTTTGCCATTTACTCACGCACCAAGATATAACGTTTAACTAAACGCTGAGCACCCAACTTTATGCTTTGCTTTATTATTGCACTAATTAATGGTTGCTATTTAGACACAAAAAAATGTAACCTAAGTAAATTGTTGACAATTAACATAAAACTTAGCTTGTTATGTCATTCCTAAATAACTATAAAATAAAGACACGAATTTTAATGCTAGTGCTTATTCCATTACTAATTACAGGGCTTATATCAGTTGAAAAAGTACGATCTTCTTTGCCGCAGCAGCAGAGGCTCGCTTATCGACAAAACGCGCTAACAAATACTAATCAGTTTAAACAATTCATTACTGAGAACCAGCAGCCAGTTAAGCAATTTCCGAACTTGAATAACCACGTAGAAATAATCGATAAACAATTAAGCGATCTGCAAATAGTCTGACAAGTAGCTGATGAAAAAAATCACCTAAGTAAAGCATACATAACGCAATTTGGTCGAGAAGTTGACACGATGTATGAAATTAACAATCTCATCCGCAAACTATTAATGACATTGAGTGAAATTGTGGTCATCACCAGTAGTGTCGAACGCTCATTTCACGATAGCGTTATAAATACTGCAAGCAATACACAATTAGATGTATACATATACGGCGAAATTTTCAGAAGCGCGACCGCAGTGCAAACTTATAATGGCCTATTTTATAATTTTGCCACTGAAAATGCACAATGTGCGTTTATTCAAATGACGCAAAACGTGAGCTATTTAAAGTCTGAAGAAGTGACGCTACAACCCCGTGAAAACATCTATCAAAAAATCAATAAACCGCTAAATATCGCTGGCACTTATTGGCCAGAGCTTGTTAAAAATGTGTCAGCCATACAACAGCGCACCATTGAAATGTACTTAAAGAGCTGATCGACATGGCTCTGCAAATTGCCACAGCCACAGAAGAACAAACATCAGTGTCTAATTTCATCAATGAGCAAATAACCTTAATCAACACTGATGCTCAATCTGTAACAAGTACTACCCTAAGCAACCAACAAACGGTCGATAACTTAGCTGATATTGTTGAAAACTTAGAAAGCTACATTTATGAGTTTACTTTGGCTACGCCTACACCAACACCTTATAAGGAGTATTTCTATGAGCAATACAGTATTTAAACTCAGTGCTATATCTATTGCACTTTGCATCACAGCTTGCAGTAATCAACACACCAGCATGCAAGCTAAACCTAAAATAATGTTCGACGATGTCTCTGTTGAAGTGGGATTAACAACTGATAAAAATTGGAAGTACGGCGGCCCATCCCTATCTGATTTAAATAATGATGGCCTGTATGATTTATTACTAACTAATCATGACTCTACGCCTGTTCAGTTATTCTTATCAAATAGTGATTTTAGTTTTACCAAGCAAGCTGATATTTACCCACGAGTTGACTTACACGGCATGGCCAGTGGCGATTACGATAATGATGGCGATAATGACATTTTATTATCATTAGGCGGCGGTAATGGCCTTAGCCCGCAACCACAGCGGTTATTACAAAACAACCAAGGTCAATTTACTGATGTTACAGCGCAAGCTGGCTTATCAGAAATGGGAGCGCGAGGACGTTCTGTTCGGTGGATTGATCTAGATAACGATGGCGACTTGGACTTTATGCAAGTTAACGCTGAAAAAATGGTGACAGAGCAGAGCCCCCGTAACATTTTATTTGAAAATAACGGCAATGGTACATTCGATTATCACCCTTCCCCCGTCTTTGAAAATTTAAATAGCGAGCGCGTGCTGATCACTGATTTTAATAACGATAACATTCCTGATATTTTCGGCTTTAATGGTTACAGCCCGTTAGTAATTTTACAAGGCAACAATGATTTTAGTTTTACCGATGTCACAGCTAAGGTGTTGCCACAATCACTCGATACAACGGGTACTTTAACTCTTGCCCATGCCGATATCGATAATGATAGAGATTTGGACTACTACCTTGCTAGGGGCAAATTACATTACACCATCGCCAATAATAGTATTTCATACAATGACCAACTAAAGCGTTTAGACTTACGAGACGAAGGCAATAAAAGTCATGATGGCTTGAGCCTAACAACACAGGGGGATTTGATTCTAAGTGATTTTTATCATTTTCCTCGGGGCAAAAAAATGAAAGCTATGCCGGTCTTTTTAGGTGCCGAACAGGTACCCATAAACACGCCAGTCTCAGAGCAAAGCATCGCTGCAGATCAAGCCCAAGGATTTGCAAAAAATATCAATAAAACAGGCTGGTATATTGGTCATTTAGGTAACAACAAATGGCGGGTAGAATGGTATTTAGCGGATAATTTAGCATGGGATGTGCGCGCTTCGTTCAAAAATGTCATTAGCTATAACACAGATTGGACACCACAAAACCTAGCATTAAGTGATATTTTACTACGTAACGATAAAGGTCAACTTACGGATATATCAGCGCAATTACCAAAACAAACTATTGATAATAACTGGGGCGTGGTGCCGGGTGATTTTAATAATGACACTTTAATTGATTTCGTGGTGTATCGATTTGGCCATTTAAAACAACGCGTGGCCGATGTGATGCTCATTAACCAAGGCAATAACCAATTTACTAGCCAGCTATTAAATTCAGCCACCAGCGAGTTAAATCAAGATTCTCATGGCGATATGGGCGCAGCATTTGATTACAACCATGACGGTAAGCTTGATCTGCTCAGTGGCGATGACGACAACGGTCGTTGGCACTTATATAAAAACACCTCAGCGATGCTTAATAACCATTACAGCTTAGTGCGTATCGGATATTCGCCATCAGGGATTGATGCAATGGGGGCAAAGGTTGAAATAAAAACGGCTCAAACGACCCAATATCAAGTTGTCGGTTCGCACAGTGCAAACCACTCACAGAGTTTAATGAACATTGCCCATTTTGGCTTAGGGAATGATTCTAACATAAAAGAGATTAGTGTCACTTGGCGTGATGGCAGCCATATTGAGCTCTACGATCAACCCGCTGATAGTTTGGCAAATATAGGGTCTATTAAACACTAGTTTAATAGTTCCAGCCTTGGAGTTTTTTAATTAATCACCTACAACTCCCCATACTTTGCCTGTACTTTATTTTCCCGTTTCAATGGGTCCCCCCTGATTTACAATTCAACTTTTTCAGTAAAACAAGGTGTTAAGAAATTTTTCATGCAACGCTTCGCTTAAAGCCCTAGTGCATAAAGTGACTAAATTGATATAGAATCAAACGTGCCCTAGCTTTACTGTGCTCAAACTGAACTAGATCAGTAATTAACCTACTTTAATATATGCCACTCACTTCATCTGCACGGTATAAAAAAGCTTGTACAATTATCAGACAAAAAAAGCCCGCAACGATGTTGCGGGCTTCTTCTCGAGAAACGTGTTAGAAATTAATACGCGTATTAAGTCTAAATGTACGTCCGGTATGGTATTGATAAACCGTGCGTGACTTAGTTGCATCACCTTCTAGTGGGCTACCTTCATTAAAGGTCACACCGCCTGCTTCAAGAAACCTGCTAGTGAAGTACTGGCGTACTCCTTCATCTGTTAAGTTAGCCACTTGGAATGATACAGACATCATATCTGTTACTTGATAAGTAGCTGAGAAGTCGAGTGTTTGGCGACCATCTTCCCACAGCGAGCCATTCTCCCAAGAACGTTGTACTAACTGATCAGTCGTACCTTGGTATGATAAACGCAACTGGTGACCATTTTTCTCCCAGAAACCAGTCAAGTTGTAACTATGCTCAGGTGTATATGCAACAGCAAGTGATGGTACTTTCACACTGCTATCAATTGAAGAAACTTCTTGGTCATATTTAGAATCTTGATAAGTATAGTTAGCTTGTAAACCTAAACCAGACCAAATACCCGGTAAGTTATCATAGGTTTGCATGTACTGTAGTTCAAGACCTTTTATTGACGCTCCTTTACCGTTTTTAATACGCGTGGTATTAAACTTAGCACACATTTGCTCTAAATCACCCGAGTACATCCAGTCTTTTAAGTAGTCTTCGCCGCCTTGGAAGCGCTTAGGCATACACCCTTCTAAGCTATCTTGTCCTGCAATAAGCACTAAGTCACTTGGATCATATGATTCACCTTCTGTGAGTCCTACGTCACGTAAGTCATCCATATAGGTCACGATTGTTTCTGACTCTTCAAAGTTAGTCATATCTTTGTAAAACAGTGTCGCAGCTAATAAACCTGACTTATTGAAATACCACTCATACGATAAATCTAGATTAAATGATTCAAGTGGATCTAATTTCGGGATAGTCAGTGTAATAGAATTATTCCTGTTTTCTCCGCCCCATTGTGTCTCACTTACTTTAAAGCCTGGGCGAAGCGAATCTATTTGTGGGCGCGCCATAGTTTTAGATGCAGCAAATCGAATAATTGTATCTTCATCATGCAGATAATTGATATTTAAGCTTGGTAAAAACACATCATATTCATGCTCATCTGTTACAGCAAATGTGCGAACACTGCGATCTTCTGTTGGTAATAAATTCCCGTTTTCATCAAACTTACGTTCGCCGTATACATAATTTTTTTCAGTTGAAACATCTGAGTGACGCCATAACCACCACTCTGTTTCATTAGGATTGCCTTGAATAGCATTTGGATCATGACATGCACCTTGGTCAGCAATAACAACATCATCTGTTTTGTCATTAGTACCTAATGTATCATAACCTAAACCATCAACGCGTGACCAACGCGCTTCTTCGTCATAATTAGTTCCGTAAAAACGCGTGGCCTCACATAATGGTAAGCTGGTATCACGTAACTCCTCAAGCTTAAATGGGTCCATTAAACGTGCCGCATTTGAAGGGTCATAAGCAAATTGCACGCCGGATGATCCCTGTACTTCAACTGTCGTTTTAACATAACGAACACCCACATCACCAGTAATTTTGCCATCCATTACTTCGAAATTTAACTTAGTGTATAAAGCTAAGTTATCAAGTTCCGTATTACGTGTATTTGAATCATTAATATCAAACGCAACCTCTGAACTACCTTGCGCGACTTCAAAGGCTTTAAATGCAGAAAAACTAGACCAACCATCAGTAATACTATCGCGACCGTAACCAAGACCAGCCATAAAGTCATCGACTGGGAATTCGTCACCACTTGTCACCATATCGCCTGATATGTCACGTAAACCACTGCCTAATACGGTTGGTTGTCCTGTATAAGGGTTTAATACAACAACACCTTCGCCCACTGTGTTAAATGTACCCTGTTGCGCATCTACGTACTTAGTCCGGTTAGACCATTTCGCGCCAAACTCAATTGAGCGGAAGTTATTTGAATCAAGTGCATAATCAAAGTCAACAAATAGCGATTTTTGCTCATCTTCTACTGTATTTAACGTACGATTCATATAATTCAAATGTTGCGCACTTAAATCATCAGGGTTAAATCCTGTCGTGCCATAGTTATCCCATACATTGAGTGGATCACCAAATGTATTGTTTTCGCCATAATCAATCTCACCACTTCCAGAGATCAACTGACATTGACTACTTAGCGTACAGTCGTAGCCTACTGGTTCAACATCTTCTGGCGAGACATTATTAATGATCCATGCATTAATATTCCCATAGTTTTGCATACCAACATACACAGAATTATTAGGAACTTGCTCTGATTTTGAATAACCAACACCAGCATCCATTTGCAACAAATCACTAAATTGATGATTAATATCAAACGAATAAACAGCGCTTTTGTTATCAAAATCAGCTTCAGATTGCAGCAAGTCACCAGTACCAAAGCGGTTTACAAACTTAGTGAAGGTGTTAGTTTCTAGATCAATGGTACGCCAATCAGCTTCTGGATCTGTATAAATTGAAGGTCCCGTTGATAGACCAGGATCTTCACCTTCAACTAAGTTTTTATAATCAACAGAACGTGTACGAATACCGTGCATTGAGTTTTGGATTGATTGGTTACTCAAATTGGCATTAAAATTTACTTCCGTAGTTTCTGACGCTAACCATTGCAAACCTAGGTTAAAATTAGTGCGGTCATTTTGGCTTTCATGGTATTCATAATCAGTAAGGCGAGGTGAAATACCTACCGCATTTTCTACTACATTACCATTTGTATCTTTGGCCAGAGGCGATTCTAGTGCAAACCACTGCGTTGCTGAATACTGATCTTTTCTGTAGGCATTTGTTTCTTTTACTGCAGTTACAACTACACCAAAAGTGTCTTCAAAAAACTTCTTCGACATAGTGCCTGATACTTTATAGTTATCTTCTTCAGATAAATCATTATATCGACCTTCAAGTGTTACGGTTGCAATTTCATAATTTAAATCGAGTGGTTTTGTAGTGGTTAAATTTATATTCGCACCAAGAGAACCTTCTTCATGATCGGCACTTGGTGTTTTTACCACCTCAATTTTCGATAAAATATCTGATGAATATTGCGATAAATCAACACCTTGACTATAACCTGTTGAGCCAAGCTGAACTCCATTCATGCTGATGTTATTTTGCTGTGAATTTGCACCACGAACAGAGATGCGAGAACCTTCACCATCTACTGACTGAACAGAAACACCGGTTACACGTGATAATGCATCAGCGATGTTTTGGTCTGTCGATTTACCGATATCCTCAGCGTTAATTGAATCAACCACGTTTTCAGCGAAGCGTTTATCGTTAATTGATTTTTTAACACTAGCAGCTAGGCCACTTACTTCTATAACTTCTATGTCTTCTTCAGCTTTTTTAGTTTCTTCTTGCTGAGCGTAAGCCAGTTGAGTAGTCATAAGTGCTGCAGTTATTGCACTGAGTTTAAATATACTGTTGATGGTTTTCATGTGTGTTCCCCATTGAAGGTTTTATTATGTTGTCAGGTTATTATTTTGTAAACAATAGTATGAGCAGCAATTCATTGTCAACTGTATTTTGTTAACAATGCAGTGTTAATTCAAAAAAAGCGAAGCTGCTTTCACGCTTACTTCGCACTCTTTATCACGGTTTCGCTAAATTAAAGGGATTCAACGTTATTTATAAAAGTCAGTTAAATTATTTGTTAAACTTTTTAACATAAGGCCAACTGGTAAATTGTTTGCATTTAGCTAGAGCCAATTAACCCTGCACTTAATTTAAGAAAGTTTCTCCGTTTCATATCGACTTACCTTATTTTTGATTATTTTTATTGTGGGAAATGGATCTCAAATTTTATTTGTTGGTAATACGGTTTCTCTGGTGCATAAAGCGTACTGAGAAAATGTGGATGATTGACAGCATTGGGAAGTTCATGTGGCTCAATACACAGCCCCATGTAAGGGCCAAATTGTTGGCCATCAAGATGCTTAAATTGCGGGTCAAGGTAAAACCCAGTATAAAACTTACAACCCGTTGCCGTTGAATGTATATCAACTTGGTAGCCCGTTATTTTATTTACAATAGAGCCAAGAAGCTGTAATTGCCCTGCCCCCTTTGGGTCTAATAAATAGTAATCATCAAAACCGTTGCCAGTTAGAACTTAATCAAGCTTGGTGATTTCACTTGGCTCACCCTGCATTGTGATCACTAGCTGGTTATCACTAAGCTTATAGCTAAAAATAAATTCAACACGACCAGGAAAACCTTGATCATTGCTAGGGCTAACGCAGTGAAAAGCCACCTTATTAATGCTGATATCGTGCTGGATTACTGCGCCAATCTGCTTTATTTTCATAACACAAAGCAAGGTGATCGCCGTTAGGCGCCTCAATTGTTCGAATAGTGGCGCCATAGCTACTTAAAGTCACTTTTAAGCCATCATGCCGCTTAAGCGTTATTGTCTGCATCACGGTTACTTGCTTAAAAAGCCTTGGGGGTTATTACTTTGCCATCGCCATGTGTCTTTCATCATGTCTGCGAGGGTATATTTGCATTGCCAGCCTAAAACAGACTGGGCTTTAGATGAGTCAGCCCAAAAAGATGCTAAGTCGCCATCGCGGCGCTTTCCGATCTCAAAGTTTATATCAACTCCGGTATGTTCAATAAACGCTTTTACTATGCCAAGCACAGAATAAGGAATACCAGTGCCTAAGTTAAACGCTTCATATAAGCTGTGGTGTTGCTCGCCAAGCCACTTAAGAGCTTTAATATGACCATTAGCTAAATCACTAACGTGTATATAGTCACGTTCACATGTACCATCTTCTGTAGGATAATCACCACCAAAAATAGCGAGTTTATCAAGTTTACCTACAGCTACCTGAGCAATAAAAGGCATTAAGTTATTGGGAATGCCTAATGGGTCTTCTCCTATTTGGCCGCTAACATCTGCACCTATAGGATTAAAATATCGCAAACTTGCCACTTGGAGAGCTGTGTTAGAGGCAACGATTTCTTGCAAAATTTGTTCGATCATTACTTTGGTTTGCCCATATGGGCTTGCCGCGCGCCCAAGCGGTAAATCTTCGGTATACGGGACAGAAGCACCTTGACCATAAACCGTAGCTGAAGAGCTAAAAACTAGCTTATTAACGTTATATTTAAGCATGCACTGGCATAAGTTTAAGGTAGATACCAAGTTGGTATAGTAATATTCAAGTGGTTTTTTTATTGATTCGCCAACCGCTTTTAAGCCAGCAAAGTGAATAACGGAATCAAACTTGTGCTCGCAAAACGTGGCAGATAACTTGTCAGTATCGAGTAAACTAGCATGAATAAATTCTACTTTGCGCTTTGCTAAGGCCTCTACGCGAGTAAGCGCTTCACGACTTGAGTTACTTAAATCATCTATTACAACTACATCAAAACCATCTCTTAATAAGCTTAAAACAGTGTGGCTGCCAATATAGCCCGCCCCACCTGTTACCAGTACTTTGTCCATTTGGCTCTCCTTATGCACTAATAAGTGATACACCTGTTGAAGGTACGCTTGTGTATATTGTTTCTTTTAATCCAGTTTGCTGCTCGTACTGCGATTCAATAGCGTAAATTACATCCTTTACTAAAACCTTAGGAACAAATGCAACCACACACCCACCAAAACCACCGCCCGTCATTCTTACGCCGCCATGTGTATTAATTACATTTGCAATAATATCCACAAGAAAATCAATTTCTGGTGTCGTGATTTCGAACAAATCACGCATGGATTCATGGCTTTGCATCATCAGTTTGCTTAATGCTGTGGTGTCGTTATTACTAAACGCGTCCATTGCCTCTAGAGTTCGCGCATTTTCATACACTATATGCTCAACACGTTTTGCAACATCTGCTTTTAAGGTATGCTTTTGCGCCTCAAACTCCTCAATACTAACCTCACGTAAGCTTGATTTAGCTAAGGCCTCAGCACCTTCATAACACTGCTCGCGGCGTAAGTTGTATTCGCTATCTAGCAAGCCACGCTTAACGTTAGAGTTAATCATCAAAATGCTCATGCTTGGGTCTATACCCACTTCAATTAAATCAAGTGAGCGGCAGTCAATACCCAGTGCTTGCCCCCGCTTACCACATGCTGAAATAAGCTGATCCATTATCCCGCAGTTGCATCCCACAAAATTGTTTTCTGCAGCTTGCGCAATTTTGGCTATCTATTTTCGCTCAATAGACAAATCACATAAATGATTAAACGCATAGGTAATACCCACCTCAAGGGAGGCCGAAGAACTAAGGCCTGCGCCCTGGGGTACATCACCGCTGATACAGATATCGCTACCACTTAGTGTATAGCCGCTTTTTTGTAATTCATTTACTACACCGCGCACGTAGTTACTCCACGTTTGAGTGCTGTGGCTATTAAGCTCAGTATTAATAAAAAACGAATCTGTTTGATTATTACAATCTAGTGCAAGTACATTTACTTTATCGTCATCTCGCGCCGACACCGCAATAAAAGTGGCGTATTCAATAGCGCAAGGTAGTACAAACCCGTCATTATAATCTGTATGTTCACCAATTAAATTGACACGCCCAGGAGCTTTAACTATAAAGTCTGCTTCGCGTCCATAGTGATTAATAAAAGCTAAACGTACGCTATGCTCAACATTCATTTCTTGTTCTCTTTATAATGAGTGAGTGATTGTTTTTTTAATATAGTTGCGGCTTGCTCTGGGGTTATATCGCGCTGCGCTTCAGCCATCATTTCATAACCCACCATAAACTTTTTAACAGTTGCAGAGCGTAACAGTGGCGGGAAGAACTGGCCGTGTAATTGCCAACATGAGTCATCTTGGTCATCATATGGCGCACCATGCCAACCCATTGAATAAGCAAATGAACATTGAAACAAATTGTCATATTTGACTGTGATTTGTTTGATCACCTCAGCTAAACTCGCTTGCTGGACTGTTGTTAAATCAGTCATTCTGGTTATCGCAAAGCGCGGTAATAGAAGCGTTTCAAATGGCCACGCAGCCCAATAAGGCACAACCACTAGCCAGTCATCATTGATGCAGACAACGCGCTCCTGTAATTCCACTTCTCGTTTGGCATAATCAAGCAATAAGTTTGACCCATGCTGATGGGTGTATTGTTGTAAGTTAACCTGCTTACGCTCGACTAAGCTAGGTAGCTGGTGTTGCGCCCAAATTTGGCCATGCGGGTGCGGATTAGAGCAACCCATTACAGCGCCTTTGTTTTCAAACACTTGTACCCAGCGGTAGGTCTGTGATAGCTCTTTACATTGCTGCTGCCACGTTGCCACCACATTGGTAATTTCAGCCAAAGACAATTCAGGCAAGGTTTTCGAATGATCCGGCGAAAAGCAGATTACTCGTGCAGTACCGCGCTCAGTTTGCATACTAAATAATGGATCATCAAACGCAACACCAGGTACATCTTCACGTAGTGCAGCAAAGTCATTGGTAAAAACAAACGTCCCTTCATAATCAGGGTTTACTTCACCATTGATCCGAGTATTGCCTTTACATAAAAAACAGTTTTCGTCATAGGCAGGTTTGATTTCATGATCGACACTCTCTTCTTGGCCCTGCCAAGGGCGTTTAGCTCTATGCGGTGAGACCAATACGGATTCCCCTAATAAAGGGTTAAATCGGCGGTGTGGGTGTTCAGTAGGGTCAAATTGGCTGTTTTGATTATTCATTACTGAAAGCCTTAATTACTATTTTGAAATGTGCCGGCATCAAGCACTTGCTTACGCGGTGTAAAACGGCAAATATAATTCCAATTCCAACTAGCATCATATTTATGACACAGCCCCCAGCTAAGACCTGGCGCAGGGTTTTCATCAAAACCTTTGCTTGGGCGGTATAAACCAATGGCTTCAGGCCCGCCTTTAATATGCGCCATTATTTCAAAGTTAATACCGTCTTTTGCAAATTGAATGGTATTTTTTTCAGGGCCGTCGGTTGTCAACAGGCTGGCAATTCCGCCTCTGAAGTTCCATACCACCACTTCATGACCACTGTTAGAGATAGGGTTAAACTCTGATTTTACATACGGGCCCATTACGTCATCAGCAATTGCAACACCATGTTTGATTTCACGCCCGCCAAAGTTCATCCCCTCTCCTTGCGTTTCACCTTTGTAATACAAGTAAAATTTATTTTGGAAAAACACTAAACATGGATCGTGTACTTTATGGCTATCAAAACTGCCTTTTTTACTAACGGCAAAGCGGTTGTCTTCATACCCAGACCACACACCATCTTTACTTGGGCTAACGATTGGCGCAGCTGACTTGTACCATGGGCCAAAAGGAGAATCGGCCTGAGCAATGGCAATATGCTCGTATTGACGGTTGGTATAAGGTGTTTCAACTGTTTGATAAACCAAATAATACTTACCTAGATGAGCAAATACTTCAGGTGTAAATACGGCACGATCATCATATTCACCGGCTTTACCACGTGCAATAGCAACGCCTTGCTCTTGCCACGTAATACTGTCTTTCGATGTGGCATGCCACACTTGTGTTAAATCCCACGGAAATACTTTTGCCTCGGGATCATTTGCATTAAAACCTAACGTTTCGCCTTCGCCTTTGGTGTACCAACAATGGTAAAGCCCATCTATATATAAAACTGATGACGGATCACGGCGAATAACCCCTTCTTGATAAGCAAAATCACCTTTTAATGGTGTTACATCAAACTCTGTTAACCATTGAGGACCTCGGCTGTCATAGCCTCTTTCGATTGCTCGGCGGCTCGCTAAACTTAATTTTTGTTGATTATCAGACATGTCTATTCCTTACTTTGCACTGTTTAATTTAAGCGCTTGGTAAACCTCAAAAGGTAAAATGGCGCCTTGATGTTGCACAACGTGTGAGGCAACTTTATCAGCCATGTGTAATGCGGTTTGTGGTTCATGAAGAGTCATTCTGGCCGCTAAGTAAGTGCCGGCAAAAGAGTCGCCTGCCGCGGTGCTGTCAACTTGCTGTGGCGCAGGATTAAATGAGCACTGTGCCGTTAAGCTATTTTCGCAAAACACCTGCATGCCTTTATCACCGGCTTTTACTATCACTTCATTAACAGCAAATTGTTGGCAATACTGGACTATTTCGCCAATATCCGTGTGGCCAAATAAGGTGTGGTGGTCATCAAGCCCAGGCAATACGAGATCACTGATTTGGTATGCGCGCTCTAACCAGTCAATTGCATGCTCTTTTGATTGCCACATACGGGCACGGTAATTAGGGTCAAACGCAATGGTGCAGCCTTGTCGTTTTAAACTAGCTAATAAATCGAGCAATGCTTGTTTAGATTCATCATCAAGAATGGCTAAACTAATACCACTAAAAAACACCCAATCATTCGCGCCTAAACCTAAATCAAATGGCTTGGCAGCAAACAGTTGCATCATATGTTTAGCAGCAGATTGATTGCGCCAATAATCAAAACCACGCTCACCTTGTTGATCTGTTGAAATCGCGTAGATCCCCACATTATGCGTAGCCGTTTTTATTACTTGCTGAGCGCTAATGCCTTCTTGTTGCCATTTTTTCAGCATGTTGACACTTAATACGTCTTCACCAACCGCTGTAAATAATTCACAATTTAGCTGCTGTGCAAAACGCTTGGCGTAAACTAAAGCGTTATACGTATCTCCGGCAAACGATTGCTTGCATTCACTGATCCCTTGAGGAACCAGCTCCACCATACATTCGCCTATCGCTAATAAAGTACTCACACACCCTCCAATACTTTTTTAGCTGATACACCGGCTAATTGCTCTTCAATTTCTTCAATCGACTTGTTTTTCGTCTCTGGCATAATTTTATAAAGTAAGACAAAACCAATCACGCCACTAATGCTATAAAACAAAAAGATATTCGCCGCACCAAAGTTATTTAATTGCCAAGGGAAAAACTGCTGAACTAAGTAGCTGACAACACTTGCAATAAAGGCAAACGTTGGAATTGCAACACCACGGATACGGGTTGGAAATATTTCAGAAAAAATCACCCACATTATAGGCCCGATTGAAAAATGAAACGCGGCAATAAAACCTGCAATACCGAGTGAAATAAGTGGAGCATTAATTGTTGCCGCACGTTGAATTAAATCACTTTCAAAACCTTGTAATTGGGTTGCAGAGAACACCGTGGCCAAAGCACGTTTAAACTCAACATCACTGTGATATACCTGACCAATTAATTGCTCTAACCCAGTCACTGTATTTAAGCTCGAAAATTCAGCAATATGCTCTGCTGATAGACTATACTCGGCCTGACTAAAGCCGATATAACACATAAATAAGCTCAACGTTGCTGTTGCTAAACCGCCAATCACTAAAGGTCGACGGCCAAGCTTATCAATCAAAACAATAGCCACCACTGTAAACACAATACTAACCAAACCAATTAACACCGCATTTAAAAATGCCGCATCAGTCCCCACACCCAACTGCTCAAACACGGTTGGCGCATAAAACATAATGGCGTTAATCCCAGTGACTTGCTGTACCAATGCTATTGTTAACGCAATAATCACAGCGGCACGAACACGACTATCAAGTAACTGTTTGAATGAAGCTAGATAGCTACCGCTATCTGAGTAGTCGGTTAAACTCGACTTTATAGTCTGCAGTTGTTCAGCGGCCAGCGTACTACATTTGGTTAAGCGTAATAACACTGCTTTTGCACGTGTTTCGTTGCCTTTCATTACTAACCAGCGAGGGCTTTGCGGAATGGTAAATAACAATAAAAACCAAATAACAGCAGGAATAACTTCAACACCCAGCATCCAACGCCATAAGTTATCTTGCATTGCATAAGTGCTGACCCATTGATAACTACTTTGCGAAAGTTCAACGAGTAAGTAATTTGCGAAATAGGCTGCAGATAAACCGACAACAATATTTATTTGGATCATAGAAACCAGCTTGCCACGATACTTAGCTGGGGCTACTTCGCCAATATACATTGCAGCCACTGATAAAGACGTAAATGCCAACCCTCCAATAAAACGTGCAATCACTAACGCTTCGTAACTTTGCGCTAATACCGAAGAAATAGCTGAAAATATATAAATGAATGCAATGCCAATCAGTGTATTTTTACGACCAAATACGTTACATATGTACCCGGTGATCAATAAAGCGAATAACACGCCAAAACCAGGAGCGCTTACCACAGTGCCTATTTGTATATCAGTTAAATTAAACTCAGCAGAGACAAAACGAACCGTTCCTGAGATCAAAGCAGCATCTAAGCCAAAAATAAAACCGCCAAAGGCGACCACCAAGGCGAAAAAGAACACATTACGGTTGCTACCATTCATACATCTTTATCCAATTTTGTTGTTATCATTGTGTGTATTAATTGAGAAATTAACAATCAAAGTATGCCACCCTTAAAATTGTTAACAATTAACCATGAGCGATTCATTTGAGGTTATTTCATAATTAACTCGTATGCAACATATATTTTGAAAAAACTAGCAAATTCGATTTGTGCTTATATTTTTTTGAAACTTTTAAATCATTTAAAATCAATAAATTATAATAGAATAACGGCAACACAATAAATTGTACTTTGTTAACAATTTTCAATTTGTTGTTTTTCGTGTATGGTGTGTTA
This sequence comes from Pseudoalteromonas sp. S327, assembly GCF_005886415.1. Taxonomy (NCBI): domain Bacteria; kingdom Pseudomonadati; phylum Pseudomonadota; class Gammaproteobacteria; order Alteromonadales; family Pseudoalteromonadaceae; genus Pseudoalteromonas; species Pseudoalteromonas sp. S327. Next base: position 17,865 of record NZ_PNDP01000009.1, read on the forward strand.
AATACTTAAATAAGGTTGGACAACAATGAAACATAAAAAAAATCTAGCTGTAACTGCATTCCTACTCGCTCTCACAGGATGTAATCAGCAGACAAACAGCGTGTCAGAGCCTGTGGCAGCCCAAGCAACAAACACCAGCAAAACCCTACTGCAGCTGTTAGATGATGCCCAGCATACTGCTAACACCGCCGTACAAATAAAAACCAGCGGCGCAAGAGTCACCAATGATGCCGATGTGATTAATGTTGCATTTGATTCAGAGCAAAACCTCTATTCAGGTATCACATTAACCCCAGATACCCCATGGGATTGGAGCCAATTCAAAGATTTCAATATTGCCTTTGAACTTGCAAACCCAGGCCAACATTCAGTACAAATTTACTTAGATATCTCAGATATTGATGGTGCTAATTATACCCGCACAGTGAATGTACCTATCGGCGGCTTTAATACTTATTATGCCAAACTTGATGGTCATGATTTAGCTACTCCTGAAGGAGAAGAAAATGTAGAGCTTAACTTTACCTCAGGCTTACGCTCTAACCCTGCAACATGGCAATCCGATGAAACTCAGTTTATCTCTATGTGGGGCAAAAAGAACTTAAACCTTAAAGGGATCACTAAAATTTCTTTGAGTGTACAAAGCGCATTGCATGATAAAGCTTTACAAATAAAATCAATCGATTTACGTACCAATCCAGAATTCGATACAGAATTTTTAACCCACATTGTTGATAAATTTGGTCAAAATGCAAAACAAGACTTTGCCTACAAAGTAGACTCTGAAGCCGAGTTAATAGCAGATAAAAAACAAGAAGCGCAACAGCTGCTATCACAGCGTCCAGCAGATCGCTCACGCTTTGGCGGTTGGGCACAAGGGCCAAAACTTGAAGGAACAGGCTACTTCAGAACAGCAAAATACAAGGGTAAATGGTCGCTGGTTGACCCAGACGGTTACCTTTATTTGGCAACGGGTTTAGATATTATTCGTCTTGCCAATTCCACTACCTTAACTGGCTATGATTTTGACCAATCCCTATTCAAAAGTGCCAATGAATCAGGTTTAACACCGGAAGATTCTAAAGGCTTAAACCAAGTGAATAAAGAAGCCCTAGCAAGTCGCTTTGTCGCATCAAAAGTACGTAAAGACCTGTTTGAATGGTTGCCCAGTTACGATGAGCCAATGGGTAAACACTATGGTTACCGTAAGAGTGCTCACTCTGGTCCACTCGCTCATGGTGAAACTTACAGCTTTTATTCTGCCAACCTTGAGCGTAAATATGGTCAAAACAATAACGACTATATGCAAAAATGGCGTGAAGTAACCTTAAAACGCATGATCACATGGGGCTTTACTTCACTAGGTAACTGGACAGATCCAAGCTACTACGATAATCAGCAAGTTCCCTACTTTGCTAATGGCTGGATCATCGGCGACTTTAAAACCGTTTCGAGCGGTAATGACTTTTGGGGTGCAATGCCTGACGTATTCGACCCGCATTTTACAGAGCGTGCCAATATTACAGTAGAAAATGTGGCTAAAGAGGTTAAAAACTCTCCTTGGGCAGTAGGCGTGTTTATTGATAACGAAAAAAGCTTTGGTCGCCCTGATTCAGTGCAAAGCCATTATGGTATCGTGATCAACACCCTAGGCAGAGACGCCGCCACAGTGCCAACTAAAGCTGAATTCTCACGTTTAATGAGACAAAAATACACTGACATAAACGAACTCAATAAAGTGTGGCATTTAAATTTAGCCTCATGGCAAGAGTTTGATAAAGGCGTGAAAGTGGATGTTAAAAACAGCGACCAACTGGCTGACTTTTCAATTATGCTAAGCGCTTACGCCGATAAATATTTTAGCGTTATTGATGCAGCTATGGATAAATACTTACCTAATCACTTGTACTTAGGCGCACGTTTTCCTGATTGGGGAATGCCCATTGAAGTCGTTAGAGCATCAGCAAAGCATGTTGATGTGATAAGCTTTAATGCATACAAAGAAGGCATTAAACCTAAAAAATGGGAATTCTTAAGCGAATTCGACAAGCCAACTATTATTGGTGAGTTCCATGTAGGCGCATCAGATTCTGGCCTATTCCACCCAGGTCTTATCCATGCGTCAAATCAACAAGACCGTGCTAAAATGTACACAGATTACATGCGTTCAGTGATTGATAACCCATACTTTATTGGTGCTCACTGGTTCCAATACATAGACTCACCTATTACAGGACGAGCTTATGATGGAGAAAACTATAACGTTGGCTTTATTACAGTCACAGATCGCCCCTATACTGAAATGGTCGAAGCGGCAAAAACTATAAACAACGAAATGTACGAGCGTCGATTTAAAAAATAAGCTTAAATAGTGGTCTATTGTAATGTGTTGACAATAGACCATTCGCTTTTTTTTATATACACTAAGTAAAGAAAAACAAAGCATAAAATAAACGTAGGAAAAAATATGGCCGCAACTAAACCAACAAAAATTTTATCTGTAAAAGATCAGATAGCTGAGCAGCTACGTTCAGATATTATTTCTGGTGAGATGCCCCCACAAACTAAATTAAATGAAAAAGAATTAGCAGAACGATTTGGCCTATCTCGTGGCCCTATCCGCGATGTTATACTGCAATTAACGAAAGAAGGTTTATTGATTTCACGTAATAACTGTGGCGCATCAGTAAACAGTGTACTCGACCCTAAACTGCAAAAGCTAATGATCAAACTTCGCCGCAGTATCGAAGAATATGCCGTAACCGAGTTAAACGGCAGTTTAAATGAGCAACACTTTGCAGATTTAGAAGATATCTTAGCTTCGTTACAAGATGCCTTGGAACGTGAAGATTACACTGAAGTCACAAAAATCGATATCTCGTTTCATCAATATTTAATTTACCAAGCCGGTGGTGAAGAGCTGGTTAATATTTGGTATCCGTATGTCATGCGTATGCGTTTAAATTACAAACGTATTACCTCAAGTTCTGAGTGTGTTAACGAACACCGTGCAATTCTTGAAGCCCTAAAAGCCCAAGATAGCGCCACTGCAATCAAAGCGATTAAACACAATATCAAGTAATGAAATAAATTTTATGCTGAATTAAAGCCGCTGCAAAGTGGCTTTTTTAGTTTTAAAGCCAATAAAACCCCTTTAAGTTATTATTCACAAAGAGATTATGAGGCGCTGCGCTTAAGAGAAGACATTTAAACCCACCATATAATTCATTCGCCATCACTACTCATGGTTATAGCATCCGCCAATAAAACCTGAATCTCATAATATTGATTTATCGTTTCGCTCAAAGCTAAGTAGCGTCAAACATTCTGAGCAGTAACCAAATGCTGATAACCATTGGCTATCAACGCTTGCTCCATTATCTCAATGACTGCGCGACTGTTAGCATGAGGTATCACATCAGATTCTAACTTGTTCGTTAAGATAAGCGTTGAAATATGCTCTATCTCAAACTCAAAGCTTTCCCCTGTACTATCAATTTCAATTTTTTGTTTGGCTCCATAGTGCGTGATCTCAATAATTTGGGGGTTCCACCATTTTTCATGGATGATAATCTCAACATTTGGGCCTGATAAAACAGCTTTACTTGGTAAGTTTCTGGTTATTGAAGCTGATAGATTACCTTGTACCTTGGTGTTAAATACAAAGGAGACCATTTCATCAACGGCTGATATTGGATTATCTCGCGTAATATTTACCAAGGGTTTCTGTAGAGGAATATTTAACTGGCGACAAATATCGACATATAGCCATAGAGGATATACCCCAACGTCTAATGTGGCACCTCCACACTGTTTTGGATCAAATAGACGATTAGTATTATTAAACTCATTCTTAGTACCAAATGAAGCCTCAATACGAGTAATTGCCAGATTATGACTTTTAATAAATTTAAGCAGTTCACGATAAGCAGGAAAAGTAACTGATTTCATTGCCTCAATAAGCAAAAGGTTTTTACTCTTTGCTAAATTGAGCATTTCATCCCAATCTTTGACATTAGTAAAGGCTGGCTTCTCTACAAAAACATGCTTATTATGGGCTAAAAATAAAGCTACCAACTCTTTGTGGCATGGATGAATAGTCGCCACATAAACAACATCGACGTGTGGATTTTCTGCTAGCGATTTATAATCACCATACGCAGTCTGGCAAGCGAACTCATTGGCAAATTTATCCGCTCTTTCTTGAGAGCGCGATGCAACAGCATATAACTCGGCATTATTTACATTATTTTTTAAATCGAAAGCAAAACGATGCGCAATGCTACCAAGCCCGGCAACTCCCCAACGTACTGTTTTATTTTTATTCATCTAAATCCTATTGCCTTTAGCTATAGATTATTAATAGGCTCAAGTACTTCAATTGATTTAACAAGCCACCTATTGAGTTTTCACCACTATATGCTCGGTTGTTTTAAGGTGTTTCGTTAAGCCAGCCTATTAACTTTTGTATATGCCCTGTTGAAGAGATAATCATATAACAAGCTTGCAGATAGCCCATTTCGTGTAGTGACTGAAGCGCGTGTGCATCAAGCTGCGCCAATGCTTGTTCGTTAATGGCGTATAAGCCATTATAAGTTTGCTTTTCGCCATGTTGAGTCAGGCTCAGTTGTACGGCTTCTAGCAACTCATGCTCTAGCAAGGTTGTAATAAACGCGCTAGTGCGCTTATTACCGTGCATTAATGTCATTAACTGCTCACAAACAGCATTCAAGTAAGCTGTGGGCTCTCCTTGCTGATCAAAAATCCGCTCTCCAGTGTTTTCATTAACCCGTGGGTGATCTTGGTGAATAAGCACCGCTAAATCGTTATCCGTAGGCTCGGTTATCGTGGCATCACGTAGACCTAGTTTAAACGGCTGGCGCTTGATGTGCAGCGGAATGTATTGCGCTCGCCAACGTCCTTGCTGCAAAAATAGGTTCTCTCCCGCTGTAAAGCCGGTTAAAACAAACAGTTCAAACTGGCCTGTCTGTGGGTTTTTCATAAAATACACAGGGTAATCTAGCACCAATTGTTTTAGCTCATCAGCCACTATGGGAATGTAATTAATATTGTCACCAAATTCAGCACTTGGCGCATTGTTTATGTATAAGTTTGCGTGTGTTTTTTTATCTAATAATGTTGCGTTTGTCATCGTAAAGTTGCTCATTTAAATGCGGTGATTTAGCTAAATTTTTTGTAAACCATACTGCTTGATTTGTTTTAATAATGTGCGGTTATCCGGTAATTTACTCACTAATTCAGCCGTGTCTTTGGTATTTTTAGCTGCTAGATTGCGCGCTTTTTTAATCGCGCGAGGATGATTACCATAATGGGTCGTCGCCGTTTTAAAGCCCATGCCATACAGTACGTATTGGTAGCTTGCTGCCGGAAATACCTCGACAGAATAATCAAAGTGGTTGTCATTAGGGATATGTGTTCGCCATAATGCTAGGTTACCTTGTAAGCTTTGCGGGATACTTTGCTCAGCGCAATGTCGCTGCCAAAAAAGGCTATCGGTTCGCTCACTTAACATGTAGTGCAGCTTTAAAAAATCGATAATACGCTGCCAACGATAGCTAAAGGTGCGATTAAATCGTGCGGCAGTTATATCCATGACTTGCCGGTTAGCTGGTAATTGCTCTGCTATAAAGTTAGCGGATATTTCCACCAGCAATAAGGCCGACGCCTCTAATGGCTCTAAAAATCCAGCCGACAAACCAATTGCCACACAGTTTTTGTGCCAAAACTTTTCTCTGTGTCCTGGTTCAAAACTAATTTTTTTCACATTAAAGTCAGCCCGCTTAGCGGGCGAGATGTTTAAGTAATCAAAAAGCTGCTCTTTGGCCTCTTGCTCACTGATATGGCGGCTTGAGTAAACGTGCCCTACTCCACGACGTGTCTGCAAGCCAATATCCCATATCCAACCTGCTGTTTGTGCTGTAGAGATGGTGTGTGAACTAATCACCTGAGTTTCATCGTCATACGGCATGTGTACTGCTAATGCGCTATCAGCAAACAAAATGTCTTTGCATGATTTAAAGCCGATTTTTAAATTTTCACCTAATAGTAAAGATTTAAACCCTGAGCAATCTATATATAAATCGCCGCAAAGCGCCGTGTTATTATCCAAACTTAAGGAGTGTATATCGCCATTAGCGTTATTATTTACCGATAAAACACTGGCCACTACATGTGTTACGTTTAAGTGGTTAATGCAATGATTTTTTAAAAATGTGGCAAATAGGCCTGCATCTAAATGATATGCGTAATTTGCCACACCACTGTATTGTGGAGTTGTTAGGGCTTTAGGCGCTAGGTTGTGCTCACACAATGCGTGTTGTGGGCAAACAAAATTTGCAAAATGGTTATGCGGTGCTGCTGAGTCAGTGTCTTGGCGAAGCCAAGCTGCCGCTAAATCATTATCTGCAAACCCTTGTGGCATCATTAACGGGTGGTAGTAAAAGTCGTTTTCTTTTGTGCTATGCCAGTTGGCAAATTTGGCACCTTGTTTAAATGATACATTACATTGATTAATAAACTGTGCTTCATCAACCCCCATATTTTGTAACGTTCTGCGCATGGTCGGCCATGTGCCCTCACCGACGCCAACCGTTGCTATATCAGCTGATTCAACTAATGTAATGTGATAATTAAGACTGTGATGTTTTTTTAAATAGGCTGCAATAATCCCTGCACTTAACCAACCAGCGGTTCCACCACCGACTATTACAATTGATTTTAATGTGTCATTCATAGCAACCTCTATTATTGCTATATAGCCAATAAAAAGAGCAAGACTAGCAGTGCCTTGCTCTTTAAATTTAGCTTATTACCACTTAGCCGTGAAACCAATGCTATAACGTGGACCATATTGCTCAGCAGAGATCAATTGCTCGCTAAAGCGACCATGACGACGAACGGTTTCGTCAGTCAAGTTCAACGCATCGAAATTAACTGAGTACGATTCATTAATGGTGTAATTAAAGTTGAAGTCTAGCTGACCATAGGCTTCAGTAAACGTAGGCTCTGTTCCAAGCGAAAGTAAAAACTCGTCGCGCCAGTTATAAGCAAGACGCACTTCGAAGTCGTCATTCTCATAAAAACCAACAAGATTACCAGAGTCACTCAAGCCTGCCAGTGCAATAGTTTGATCAAAGTTATACGGATCAAACTCTTCATCACTATTAACTATGGTATAGTTAGCAACAACACCAAAACCTGTATCTTCAATCATGTACTGACCATTTAATTCCCAACCATCTACTTCACGATTTTGTAGGTTATCAGGTGTTGAGATATCAAAGGTAACAACCGGATCAGACGGTTGGCTCAAACAATCTGGGTTAGGCTCATCGCTGCTGTCAGGGCAGCCAGGACGCGGGTTTACACTTGGGTCGCGCAGCGGCTCACCGTTAATGTCATCAAGTGTGCCTTGTACCACCCCTGCGCCTATAAAGTTTTCAACAAACTTTTTAAAGTAACCTACAGATGCATAGCTGCCATCATCACCATACCACTCAAACGAGAAGTCAAAGTTATCTGAGGTAATAGGTAATAGATTTGGATTACCCTGTGAGGCATCAAATGGACCTCCAGGACGTGCATTAATTGTGGTAGATGGGAACATAGCATCAATACCTGCACGAGCTAACGTTCTACTGTATGAAAAACGTGCTTTATAGCCGTTATCTAGATCAGCACTTAAATCAAGGTTTGGTAAAATACGCGTGTATTCACCTTCCAGCTCTTGGGGTGTGGCTTCATCTGCATACACAGGGCGTAGCTCTTCAGCATGGCGATAGTTAAGCGCGATGATCGCTGGTTTCACAGAATAACCGGTTACATCCGTGCTTTCATAACGTACCCCAACATTCATATCAATTGGAATATTATTAAACTCGGTACTTACATCTAATGACACATAAAACGCTAGTGTTTGTTCTTGTACACCATTAGTAGAAACATTAGGCTCTAAAAATAGACCTTCGTTTTTAACAATATCCACAAAGTCATGGGCACTGTATCTTGGCATATAAGGAAATAGCTGATCAGAACCTGAAAAACCATCAGCAAAACCTGCTGCGTCATCAAACGTCAACCCTAAGCTATCTAACGGAATATCTACAAATGAGAATTGCTCGGATAAATAAGTATCAATTTGATAATCCGTGTACATAGCGCCAAAATGAATCGCTGAAATTGCACCGCTGTTTAAGTTTTCCCACATACCACTGGCGTGATATTGCTTGATATTGTTTTTCATCTCGTAGCCGCGGCGCTGATATAAATCAGATACGATATTATCAGGATTATAAGCACCGCCCGATAATGATGAGTCATCAATAGTAATACTGGGCACTTCAGTTGCGAAGTTAGCACCAATCAAATCAACTGAACCAGGCACATTTTTTAAATTTGCAATTGTTTCGGCCGTTGTACCGTCAGGGTTCGAATGAGAGGTTGAATCATGGGTATCAAAGCTTAATTTAAGTGAATCAGATGCTTGCCACGCTAAGTTTAAACCAAAAGAGTCGTTTTCTTTTTTCTCGTAAAGCTCCCATGCCCAAAAGTTAAGCTCATCATTGGCATTGGTGATATCCACTAAAGTACCATTTTGATCTGCTGTACCGCCTGGATTATCAAACCAAAACGACATTTTATTGGTTTCACTGATCTCTTCAAAACGCGATAAAGTGTAGTCAAACGTAGCAGTTATATTATCTGTAGGGGCAAATTGTAATACTAATTGAGCGTTATCACGGGTACGCTCCGTTTCAAAACGCTCCATTTCTGGGGTCCAAGGCACCCAATAGGTCCCTGTGGGGTTTACTGATGTGTCAATAGCGCTGCTATCTACACCATCTGGGTTAGCGCGATTTTTAACCCACCCCTGCGACGTACCAACGCGTTCACGACCACTTTCACGCTCTGAGTGAGAAACTGACAACAATACCCCAAACATATCATAAGCAAATGTTTGGCTGATCATGCCGGATATTTCAGGTGTAACATTGGATTTTTCTGAACTGGTGTCTTTTATCGCTTTAACATTCGCGAACGCTTTAAAGCCGTCGTAATCAAATGGTTTGGCGGTATTAATATCAATGGTTGCACCAATACCACCCGATGCGACATTCGCTTTACCTGTTTTATAAACAGTTACACCAGAGACACTTTCAGCTGCAATTTCTCTAAAATTAAAACTACGTGACACGCCGGCTTCTTGTAATACCGACGAATTCGGCATTTGGCGGCCATTTAAAGTCACTAAGTTAAAGCTAGGACCAAAGCCACGCACTGTTACTTGGTTACCTTCGTTATTGGCTCTATCAATAGATACGCCGCTAATACGCTGTAATGATTCTGCTAAATTAGTATCAGGTAATTTACCGATATCCTCTGCCGAAATGGCATCAACCACACCCGATGAAGTTTGTTTGATTGATGCAGATTTACTAAGAGCACTTCTGATACCGGTTACTTGTATAACTTCTAAATCATTTTGCGCTGCTGTATCGTTTTGTTGCTCAGCATTAGCCAATGTGGATGTGAGTAGCATAGCTGCGCAAATCGCATTTAATTTAAATTGTGTGTGAGTCATTTTTGCACCTAAATAATGTGTTTGTAGAGTGTAATTGTTGTTTAATATTTAACGAGATGCCTTATTGTTACCATAACATTGTTAACAATTAACTTTACAGTAAAGTAACTTTGCTACATAAGTCAAATAAATTGCGTATTTATTTTACAATTTATGGGCGTTTTTTAATCATCGTGAATTAAGAGCAAATACAGAAAGTGCCTTATTGAGCAAATACGGGGACTGGAGGTATAAAAATAAGAAGTTGAGCGCCCAGTAATATTAATAGCGCTAAAAATTAGTGATATAAGCTAGGATTTTTTAATTGAGTAACAAATACTCTTTATAGAGCATGGGTGCTTAATGCTTATGTTTTATTGTTACACAATAAGTAATGAAATAACTTTGCCAAACTGCTTATCACAAAAGGTGTGATATAAGTTAATCGCTTTATCTTATTAATATAGAAGTAATGCTATTAGCGGCCGCTTTTAGCTCAGTAATAATACTTTGCTGGTTAAGCGCATCGTAAAAGGGGGTTTCGAATGACGATATTGTGAGTGCTGCTATTAACGTTGCTTCAGGCTTCCCTATTAAAAAGCTGTAGTCGTTAACACCATTAATAAGTGGGTTGCGTTGTATTATATATCCTTGTTCTTGGATTATATTTAAATCGTTTAAAATTTCATTTTGCTTTTTGTATTCCCTGTAAACGTCATCATGATCAATAAGCATCTCTCGTACTGCACTATTACTATTTGCTAACAGCAGTTTGCCAGGTGTTGATTGACACAACTTAAATAGTGATCCCTCAGCAATGCTTAAATGCATTTCACTGTGGCTACGTGCTTGAGCTACTGTCATGGCTTGGCTTTGATACAGCATAGTTAAGTAACATGACTGCCCTAAATTTACCGCTAAATCTTCCATATAAGGAATGGCACATTGGCGTACTTGATCCACCGGCAAAATAGAGCGGGATAAATTGAAAAGCTTTAGCGATAAACTATACCGGCCAGAAAACTCATCCCGAATTAAATAACCTCTAGACTCTAAACTTACCAAAACCCGATAAATTTCATTGGGACTGCGATTAAGCCCGGCCGCTATTTCACTTTGTGAACATGCACTGCCCTTATGCGCCAAATACTCAAGGATATCGAGACCTTTATCTAACGCGGGTACTGCGTATTTATTTTTTACTTTTGTGTTCATAAACCACCATCAGCACAAAAATTAACCAATTTTTCATCTTCATATATGAATTAAAAAATAATTTTTCTACCGTATTTACAATGAATTTATGTAGAAACAATTAGTTAATTAATTTCACTAGCATTCATATATAAATACCATATTTTCATATAAATTACAGCTTGACCGGTTAAATAAACCGATACATCATTGTCAACAATTTACAACAAATAGTCACTAACAGGACACCCAGTTATGAACAACAGACAACTCACACCACAACAAATTGCTGACTTTCATAGAGACGGCTACGTTATTGCAAAAGGCTATTATAATGAGCAAGAAATTGCGCGCTTACAACAAACCGCATTTAACGACGATTCGTTATACGAGCGAGCATGGCATAAAAAAGATGCTGATGGTGCAGTAAGTAAAGTGTGTTTATGGCAAAAAACGGGAGATGACTTTTACAGTATGTTTTCCCGTGGCCGTCGTTTAGTAGATATCTGTGAAACCCTCATCGACGAAGAGGTTTACCATACCAGCACCAAAATTATGATGAAAGAACCCTTTGTAGGCGGTGCTTGGGAATGGCACCAAGACTTTGGTTACTGGCATCGTGATAACTATATGCTTTACCCTAAAGCAATCAGTTGTATGGTGGCGATTAATAAAGCAACGATTGAAAATGGCTGCTTACAAGTTTTAAAAGGCTCTCATCATTTAGGGCGTTTAGATCACAGCAAAACTGGCGATCAAAAAGGCGCGTGCTTAGAGTTTGTCGAAGAGGCCATGAAATATCATGAGCTGGTTAACGTTGAGCTTGAGCCTGGCGATGTGTTGTTTTTCCACTGTAATTTGCTACATAAATCTAATCAAAATAGAGCGTCTGAGCCACGTTGGTCAATGATTTGTGCCTATAATGCCGTCAGCAATCAATCATTTAAAGAAAATGAAGCGATTTACTATCCTCTCGATCGGGTTGATGATGATGCGATTTTAAATCACCCAGGATAGCCACCCTTTTCTAGCCAAACCAACTCAAAGATTGTTAGCCCTTACTTTGAGTTGGTTTTTTATTTGGAAATTACAATGATCCAACAGCTAACGTTACAACAAAAACAACAAATTGCTCACGCAATACCAAAAAACGGACAAGACCCGCATGGCAAAATAGTGGGTCATGGTAACTACCAATACAAGATAGATGCGCACTGGGGTAAATTAGACCCCAAAGACTACCCTATCGAAAATTGTCACGCCATGGTGATGGACTCGCAAGGGCGTATTTTTATGATCACTGATAACACCCGCAATAACATTTTAGTTTACTCGCAACAAGGTGAGTTACTGGATGCATTTGGTACCCTGTTCCCAGGTGGCCATGCCATTAAAATTATGCAAGAAGGCGAGCAAGAGTATTTATATGTTGTCGATAGTGGCTGGGTCGTTAACCGACATTGGGATGGTCACAGCAAAGAACAATGGGATAGCCCTACCAACAATGTAATACCACAAGCTGGTTTTATTGCCAAAATGACCCTAGACGGCAAGCTCATTTACACAATTGGCCACCCACAAACTTATGGCGCTTATTCACCTGAGCAACCTTTTCGTCCCACTGATATCGCCATTGCACCGAATGGCGATTTGTATGTAACCGACGGCTACGGTAGCGACTTTTTACTTAATTTTGATAAACAAGGCCGCTATATAAAACACTGGGGAGGACACGATAACAGCGATAGCCACTACAACTTACAAAATACGCACGGAATTGAAATTGACTTACGTGATGAAAATAACCCGACTTTACTCGTAAGCTCTCGGTTTGAGCAATGTTTAAAAGTATTTTCTTTAGATGGCCAATACCTTAAAACAATCAGTGCTAATGGCGCTTACATTGGTGGCCCCGTATTCAAGGGATCCGTTTTTTATGCGCCGGTGTGTTGGTCACACGTTGATAATCACAATGCCGATGATTCAGGTTTTATTAGTATTTTTGACGAAACAAATAAAATCATCGCTAACGTGGGTGCACCACAACCTGTTTATCAGGACGGTCAACTACAACCGATGCAAACTGATTGGCAAGTATTTAATCATGTGCACTGTATTTGTGTAGATCAAGATGACAATTTATATGTTGGCCAATGGAATTCGTCCAACAGCTACCCAATGAAGTTAATAAAACAAAATTAAAAGTGATAAATATGAACACGATCATTGTTTATTGTTAACAATGATCGTATGTTATTCATTCTAGTTTACAACAGGACCAAACTATAATGACAGCACCTCGCCCTTCAATGACACTTAATTTAATTGCGCTAAGCTTAGCCTGTGTGTTTGCCAATGGTTGCAGCGATACACATAAAGCGCCTGTGCAAGAGCCATCAGTTAACTCACAAGCAGATCCATTTACTGAGGTAGAAACACTGACCAAGCTGGTTGATTTTTCAGATCAACAACAGCAAAGTTGGCTTTTTGATAGTCACACATCTCATCAACTGATTGAATCAGCAAATAATAAACAATTAGCGTTAAATTTTTCAGCTCAGGGAAATATTTCTGAGCTAAAAATAGCTCCACCGAGCCCGTGGGACGTATCGGCATATAATAACTATAATTTGGCATTTGATATACAAAACATCAGCTCAGACTCTATACATGTTTACTTGTCATTAGAAAACCCACACGGTCAGCTACAAAGTCGCTCAGTGAGTTTACCTGCTAATTACCAAGGGACGGTGTATTTTCCTTTAGCTGGCAAAGAAGCACAAACAAATACCGGTATGTGGGGAGATGCGCCACCTTGGCAAACAAAAGATCGCTTAATGGTGTGGCGCTCTTGGCGTGATGATGGTGGCGACTTTACTAAAATTAGCGCAATGAACTTATTTACCATTGGCATTTTAGAAGATAAGTCGGTATTGATTGGTGACATAAAACTAAGAGAAAACCCACCGTCTGATCCAAATTGGATGGTTAATATCATCGACAAATATGGTCAATACAGTAAACAAACCAATGCACTGACAATCACATCAGATGAGCAGCTTAAACGTTTGGCTGATATTGAACTAGCTGAACTTGCAAAATCCAAAGGCATGAGCGACCGCTCACGATTTGGTGGTTACGCCAACGGTCCTAAGTTAGAGGCTACAGGCTATTTCAGAACTGAAAAAGTAGACGGTAAATGGTGGATGGTCGACCCTGAAGGGTATTTATTTTTCTCTCATGGTCCCGCTAATGTCCGTATGGCTAACCTAACAACAATTACCGGGGTAGACTTTAAAGACGACTCAGTACGTAATCGCAGCAGTGATGAGATCACCCCCGAAGATTCTATGGGCATTGTTAAAGTCTCAGAGCAAGCTCGCCAGAGCCGCTTTATTACTTCTGAGCTGCGTCATAATATGTTCCAATGGCTGCCGGATTACAATGAGCCACTGAGCGAGCATTACAGCTACCGACGCTCAACCCATAAAGGCCCTGTGGCACATGGCGAAACATATAGCTTTTATCGTGCAAATTTACAACGTCGCTACGGCGAAACATCACCTAAATCGTACATAGATAAATGGCATGATGTAACACTTGACCGCATGAAGGATTGGGGGTTTACATCGTTTGGTAACTGGGTCGACCCGGCTTTTTATGATAAAGAATCGGTGCCCTATTTTGCCAACGGTTGGATTATTGGTGATTTTAAAACCCTTTCTGGCCACACCAACCACTGGGGTTTAATGCCTGACGTATACGACCCTGAATTTAAAAAACGCGCCGAAATAACAATCGATGCTATAGCACAAAAAATTAAAGCATCACCTTGGTGTATCGGTATTTTTATAGATAACGAGAAAAGTTGGGGCGAGCGTGAAGGCAGTGTTGAAAAGCGTTATGGGATCATACTCGATGCACTTTCTAAAAATGCAGCGAATAGCCCTGCTAAGCATGCTTTTACTACGCACCTTAAACAAAAATACAGCTCAATTACTGCATTAAATAAAGCATGGCAAAGTGATATCGCTAACTGGGATGAGCTCGACAAGGGCGTAACATTTACCACTTACAGCGATGCACAAATAGCTGATATTTCTAAAATGCTAGAAATGCTCGGCGAGCAATACTTTAAAGTGGTTAATGGCACCTTAGCTAAAAAACTCCCTAATCACTTATATATGGGCGCTCGTATGGCTAATTGGGGTATGCCCGATGAAATTATTAAAGCCTCTGTAAAATACTCAGATGTTTTAAGCTTTAATATTTACGAAGAAGGCATGCAAGATCATTATTGGAAATTTTTAGAAAATGTTGATTTACCTGTTGTTATTGGCGAGTTTCATATCGGAACTGCAACCGACTCTGGCTTGTTCAACCCAGGCATTGTCCATGCAGCGAATCAAACTGACCGTGCAGCCATGTATAAAAAATACATGCAAAGCGTTCTCGAAAAACCTTACATGGTAGGCGCGCATTGGTTTCAGTATGTTGATGAACCAGTATCTGGGCGAGCCTTTGATGGTGAAAATGCCAATATCGGCTTTGTCACGGGCACCGATATTCCTTATCCTAAAATGATTGAGGCGGTAAAAGACGTCACATCGACCATGTACGAAAAACGCTACGGTAAATAGTACAAACGCTGATATAACCGGCTTTTTTTAAGTTAAAGCCGGTTATAAAATATCCCCTCTAGTTACACAACCAAGTGCTGCTTTAGGTAATCTTTCATAGCAACATTCAGTTGCCATTGCTCTGTTATTGGTTTATTAGAATTGAGTTCATTCGGCATATAAGGCCAAGGACCAAACTCTGGGCAAATATAAAATGTTTGCTGACCTCGTGCTTTTACTAAGTCGATGATCGTTTGCCACCATTGTACATACAGGTTTAATGTGTCACGCCATTGGCTACTAAAGGGATCATTTACTTGCGCGGATTGAGTATGCCCGACTCTTGCGTGAATATAGTAGCTCTGCAGCTGCGCTGCTAATAGGGCATCTTGTTGCTCTTCAAGCAAGCTTTCACTTACATTAGTCCAATGGGATAAGTCAGCATTTAATTTTAGCTCTGGAAATTGTTGGAGGTAAGGCTCAGTAGCAAAAGCGGCATAGTTAAAGCGCCCTCTGTGAGTCTCGTGCGTAATGGTCACTGTTAAAGTACGTTCTAACGCTAACGCATCTTTTAGTAATAAGCTGTTTTGCGCAAAACTATAAAAGTCTTTCCCTGTATGTGAATTTATAAACACAGGATTAAGAGTAGCAAGAAAGCGTAGTCGCGCATTAAACCTAGCTCGGTACTGTGCAAACGATTCTGCTTTAGCAGCCAGCCACTGTTGAGCAACCACAGCAAAGTTATCTTCACGAGCCGCACGTTTAATGGTTGCAATAAATTCATCGTCATCAGGGAAGTTAATTTCAGCCCCATCAAAACCCGCAGCGAGTACGCGGGCAACAAACTGCTCTGCGGCTATTCCTTCACAACCCCAGTAAGGGCATAAAAACTTTAATTCCATATTTTCTCCTTTAGGGTATCTAATATTCAATTTGGCTTATCAGACATTGCAGCTTTTAATAAGGCGCGATACACTTCAATTAAGTTTTGTTAACAATAAACCATATGTCTAAGCCTGCAATCTATTGCGAGCCATTTACCATAAAGGATGGCTACGATTTTGAAATTCATCATGTCAGTTACTTGCAGCACGATGCTTATTCCTGTTTTATGCACTTTCATCAGGTCCATGAATTCATCTTTTTTGAGCACATCGATGGCACTTATTTCTATCATCAGGGCGAGTCAAAGCTATCTGATTATGAGGCCGTATTTACACCAGCAATGCAAACCCATGACTTTGAGTTAAACCCGCGGTCTAAATCTTGGTATATAGTGCAATTTATGCCTGAGCAACTAAATGACCCGGCTTTAAACGAATTTACCGAGCTGCTTAAATCGGGTATGCATCTTAGTTTCTGTGTCGAAATACAACAAAAGCTGCACTGCTTATTAGCCTGGATGCTAAGCGAATACAACCAAAACCCTAAAAGCAAAACCTGTAAACAGTTGTTTAATAGCCTTATAACACTCGTTTGCGAGTACGGTAAAAATGGCGCGGCAACGCTCAATAAACCGCGATCTGGCTTAGCAAGCTTTAAAAAGTTAACGCCTATTATTGAACAATTGAAGACCCATAACGGTATTAACGTTTCGTTAGAGCAAGCCGCTGATATGTGTCATTTATCGCCGTCGTATTTTTCTCGGGTTTTTAAAAAACACTTTCGTGTTCCCTACTCCGATTACCTTATTCAACATAAGTTATATAACGCTGCGCGATTATTGGGTCAAACTGATATATCAGTCACAGATATTGCTTATGATTTAGGCTTTTCCAGTCCTTCCTACTTCATTAAACAGTTTAAGTTTCACTTCAAAGTCACGCCGCTACAGTATCGTCAACAACTGCGCTAATAAGCGCAATTATGTGCTCTGTAATAAGGTTTTACTTAATGCTGTTGTGATCCTTAATAACGCTTTATTGACTGATAGCCCTTGTTTTATCGCTTGCGTCCCAAGTACATAAGCTTTGCTACTATTAACTGCTTCAACACATAACAAGGTGTCATCATGAAAATACCAAACAGAAAACTGCTCTGGTGTTTCTTTGTGCACTATTAGCTCATTATATCCATTTGCTAAACCCACAATTTGTAACTTGTATTGATATTGATCAGACCAAAACCAAGGCACAGCCGCGGGCGTGTATTCTTGCTTAGCAATAAACATGGCCGCCGATTTGGCTTGATCAACCGCATTTTGGACTGATTCTAAACGGATCCATCGCTGATAAATTTTGCTAAAATGACGAGTACAATCACCGATAGCAAATATATCAGGATGGGATGTTTGGCAAGCCTCATTTACTTTAATTCCCTGATCGGCCTCTATCCCCGCAGCACTTGCCAATTGGGTATTTAGCTTTACACCCACGCCCACTAGAATAAAATCAGCGGGGTATTGACTGCCGTCGCTGCATACCACGATGTGTTTATTGCTTTGGTGTTTTATTTCGACTACATCCTTGCTGGTTTGTAAATTTACCCCTTTGCTTTGATGTAAATCAGTTAAAAAGTCAGACATCACCGCAGAGGTCACCCGGGATAATATTTTGTCATGCTTTTCAATCACAGTGACATTGGCACCTAATGCAACAAATGACGATGCTGACTCAAGCCCAATATACCCGCCGCCAATAATCACGACTTGTTTATCGCGACTGTTATTAAGCGCAGCTTTTATCGCCTTTGTATCAACAAAGGTTCGCATAGAAAAATACTGATGACTTCCTTGAGCATCAACAGTCTCATTTAAGCCTTTAATCGCAGGAATAAACGCCGAGCAGCCCGTGGCAATAACAAGTTTGTCAAAGGTAATTAACCGCCCACATGCTAATGTAATTGTTTTTTTTTCACTGTTGATGGCTGTAACAGTTTGCCCTAAATACAGCGATAAATTGTTATCTTTGTAAGCTTTTTCTGCTTTCAATGGGCTGGCAATTGTGTCACTTGCTTGCAAGGTTTTTTTTGATAACGGCGGTCTGTGATAAGGTAATTCAGGGTCGCTATCAATCAGTGTAATAGCGCCAAGCCAGCCCTGTTGGCGTAAATTAAACGCGAAGTTAACACCTGCGTGGCTGGCACCTATGACGACTACATTTAAATCAATGTCGTTTTGCTCTGTATTTATATGTTGCATAAGAATTTACCAATTAATTTGCCACCACAAATGTCATGCCATCTATGTCATCAGATACCTCAATTTGACAGCATAACCGACTATATTCAGTCACGTTATCGTCAAGTTCGAGCATGTCGCTTTCAATTTCATCCGCGGCTCCCACTTTCTCAAAATCTTCAGGGGCAACATAAACATGACAGGTTGCACAAGAGCACACTCCGCCACAATCACCATCAATGCCTGATACACCATTTGCCACCGCAAGTTCCATTAACGAACCACCACTTCCTTCCACTGCAATTGCGCCATTACTTTGGGTCATAAAAATTACTTTAGCCATGATTATTCCTCTACTTTTTACTGACACTTGCTACAGTGCGCTTTGTTATCGATTAATTATTTAGCGGTTAAACGAACGTGAAGGCTGTTAAAGCCGACTTTTCTTGAAAATTCACCAAGCTGTTCAATATTTTCGTCGGCTTTAACTGTCTCTATGCTGGCAACTTTTTTAGCCAGAGATAACACCAATTGACGTAATATTTGTCGCGCATGAGTGGCTCCTAAACAGCTGTGATGACTAAAGCCAAAACTGACGTGAGGGTTTACTTTACGGTCAAAATCTACATGGTTTGGATTTTTAAAGATGTTTTCATCACGGTTTGCTGATGCCCAGCACAAAGAGATACGGCTATCAGCTTTTATCGCATGCTCACAAACCTGTGTATCTTGTGTGGATACTCGCCCCATATGCGTTAAGGGTGAAAAATAACGAAGCAACTCCTCCACCGCACGATTAAGGATTTCTGGTTCATTGCAAATACGCTGTAAATCGCTACTGTGTTCGCTAAAGTAAGCCATTGAG
This sequence comes from Pseudoalteromonas sp. S327, assembly GCF_005886415.1. NCBI lineage: Bacteria > Pseudomonadati > Pseudomonadota > Gammaproteobacteria > Alteromonadales > Pseudoalteromonadaceae > Pseudoalteromonas > Pseudoalteromonas sp. S327. The sequence continues at coordinate 37,241 of NZ_PNDP01000009.1, forward strand.
TTAGTGATAGCATTGATGACGGTATCGCGGCCACCTGCAAAAGTTAGCATCATGACCCCTTTAACTTGCTCCTTGGTCATGGTTTGACCATTGACCTTGGCTGCCAGTAATACTGAGTACAGATCATCACTAGGTTGCGCCACTGCTTTATCAATTTGTTGATCTATGTAGTCGTACAGAATGTTGGCTTTATCGCCATCTAGATTACTGTCTTCACTGCGAAATACATGTGTTCCCCAATCAATCCATGTTTGTGCTGTATCCATTGGGGTATTAAGTAACAATGTCAGTGCCTTCGATTGCAGTGGCAGTGCAAATTCACTGACAATTTCAATCGTCTCGGTATTCAGAGCATGTTCAATAGTGTCATCTATGATTTGTTGTAAACGCGCTTGGTATTGCTCTTCTAACGGACGTTTGAACCACGGGTTTAATAACTCACGAACACCGCCATGCTCAGGTGGGTCAACTTCAAAGGGAATTTGCCGGGTTTCTCTAATTGCAACTTCAGAAGGAATAACAATGCGGCCAGGTTTGGCACCTGATTGAAACAGGGTACAATTATGCGCGGCTTTTCGTACTTCTTTTAAACCTAATATCATATTTACGGGATCATTTTGGTCATCCATTTGGCCTATGCCTGTTGCGGTACGTTGCCCTTTAAATGCATCGGCAAATTCACTCACCTTTGTGTTTTTTGTTGTCATGACTTAATACCTTCACCGTAAAATATAAATTTGATGAACCATACTAGTCCGTTATTTTTGCTCAAAATACACAACTAACGCTTAAAAATGGTAATTTCATGTCCTATTTGTTTTTTGTTAAAAAACACACAAGCACAAAAAAGCCGATGCACTGCATCGGCTTTAGGTGGGCAAATGTGAGAGAATCCACCCTGCCTAATTACTTCTCATTTAAATACACTGTTTTCTTCTCAAGGTATTGCTCTAACCCGTACTGGCCGTCTTCACCGCCCATACCGCTTAGTTTCCAACCATTGTGAAAACCTTGATGCTGCTCACCTAAACCACGGTTTACATACACTTCGCCTACTTCCATTTCAGCAATAGAGCGGTGAATGTAATCCAATGTTTTTGTGTATAAATAAGCTGATAGACCGTATTCACTGTCATTCGTGTATGCAATCGCTTCATCAATACTATTGATTTTAATAATAGGTAATATTGGGCCAAAGGTTTCTTCGTGCACTAAAATATTATCTTGGTCAACATCCACAAGTACCGTGGGTTCGTACCAGTTTCCGCCTTCAAATCCTGCCACCGTCGCGACTTTGCCGCCAGTGGCAAGCTTCGCGCCTTGAGCAATGCCTTTTTCAACAATTGAGTGAATATTATTAATTTCACTCTGGTTTACTTTAGGACCCATCTCTGATGTTGGATCCATCGGGTCCCCCACTTTTAAGGCTTTAACCTTAGGGATGAACTTTTCAATAAAGCTGTCGTATACATCACTGTGCACATATAAACGCTCTGCACAGGTGCACACTTGACCACAGTTTGCAAATCGTGCTGTAACAGCATCGTCAACAGCTTTATCTAGATCTGCATCTTCCATTACGATAAACGGTGCTTTGCCGCCAAGCTCAAGCATAACAGGAGTTAAATGCTTACCGCTGGCTTGATGAATAATTTGCCCTGCACGGGTACTTCCGGTCATGGTGATCAGTTTTGTCAGCGGGCTTTCACATAAATGTTGACCCACCACAGAGCCAGTACCATTAACAATGTTAAGTACGCCAGCAGGAACACCCGCTTGGTTAGCAATTTCACCGAGTTCCATAGTTGCTAATGGCGTTTCTTGCGTTGGTTTAATAACGATAGAATTACCGGTGATTAGTGCAGGGCCAATTTTACGACCAGCTAACGCCAGCGGAAAATTCCACGCTGTGATTGCCACAACCACACCACGTGGCACTTTATGAATATAGATTTTTTCGTTTTCGTGATCTGAAGGAATGATATCCCCTTTGATTGTTAAGGCATTATCACATGCATATTCGATAAACGTTGCTGTGACATTGGCTTCCATACGAGCCACATCAATCAGCTTACCTTGCTCTTGTACTAATAACTCAGCTAGGCGCTCATTATTATCACGAATACCTTGTGCAAAACGGCGTAGGATTGTGGCACGTTCACGTGGCGTTTTTTGTGCCCATGCAGTTTGTGCAACAGTCGCTGTTTCAAGAGCTGTTTGTGCATCTTCAACACTGCCTTTAGGAATAACACCCACCTGCTCGCCGGTACTTGGCGAGAGCACGCTGATGGTGTCGCTATTTGATGAGCTTACATACTCACCATTGATAAAGTTTACGTTATTTTTAATTGTCATTTTTTATCGTCCCATCCAGCCGCCATCAACTAGCAATACACTGCCGTTCATGTAGTTTGAGGCGTCTGATGCTAAAAATACAGTTGGCCCTTTAAAGTCATCCGGTGTTCCCCAACGACCTTGCGGAATACGCTCTAAAATCGATTTTGCACGCTCTGGGTCATTTCTGAGTGCTTCGGTATTATCTGTTGCAATGTAACCCGGTGCAATAGCGTTTACATTAACACCTTTACTCGCCCACTCATTGGCAAGTGCTTTAGTTAATTGGCCTATTGCCCCTTTACTTGCCGCATAGCCAGGTACGGTGATCCCGCCCTGAAAGGTTAATAATGACGCAGTAAAGATAATTTTACCTTGGCCACGCGAGACCATTTCTTTTCCTAGTTCGCGACTTAAGATAAATTGTGAGTTTAAGTTAATCTCAATGATTTTATCCCAATATTCATCGCTGTGCTCAACCGCTGGATCGCGCAAGATTGAGCCAGCGTTATTCACTAAAATATCTATTTTAGGGTGATCACTTTTCACTTGCTCAATAAAAGTATACAAGCTTTCTCGTGATGAAAAGTCACATTGATAAGCATGAAATAGCTGACCGCGCTCCAAGACTTGGGTTTCAACATCTGAGCCAGACTTTGCTAGACTTGCTGATACGCCGATGATATCGGCGCCCGCTTCTGCTAATGCCAGTGCCATTGCTTTACCAATACCACGACTACACCCTGTGACTAACGCTGTTTTACCTTTTAGGCTAAATTTATCTAACATAATTTGTTCCATTACTTAGTTTGGCAAGAGACAAGTGCTTTCATACCCGTTGGATTGTTATCCATACTGGCAAATGCAGAGCTAATATCAGCAAGTTCACTCACAGATGTAATAAATGGTGCTAAGTCAATCTTGCCACTGGCTACCAAATCAATTGCCATTTCAAAGTCAGCATCTTCGTATACACGTGCACCAACCAGCTCTAACTCACGCCAGAAAAACTGAAATAGATCGACTGGCGGTTTTTGTGAGTGGATAGCAACCATACAGATACGGCCACGCACAGCTGCAATTTGGGTCATGGCTTCAACTGCAGGCTGCACACCAGATACTTCAAACACAACATCAGCGCCTTTTCCATCGCTCCATTTAGACACATATTCTTGTAAATCTTGTTCCAGCGGATTAATTGTTTCAATATCGTAACGTGACGAAAATTTACGTCGTTCGTTATTAACCTCTGAGATCAATACCTCTGCACCCACACTTTTTGCCACTAATGCGACAAGCTGACCAATTGGGCCACCCCCAATCACTACAGCTTTTTCGCCTGCTTTTAAACGAGAACGCGAAATATCGTGGCATGCAACCGATAACGGTTCAATCAGTGCACCCTGCTCAAGTGATACATTCTCTGGTAGTTTATGGATAGTGCGGGCTTTTACGGTCCATGAATTTTGGAATGCGCCAACTGAATCAATCCCCATAAATTTAAGGTTATGGCACACGTGGCTATGGCCTGCATTACAGGCTGGGCAGTCACCACAATAATCAAGTGGACGTACAACAACACGATCACCTACTTGTAGGTTAGTAACCTCACTGCCAAGCTCGGCGACAACACCTGAAATCTCATGTCCTATGGTGTGTGGTGGGTTTACACGTTGATCCATTACACCGTGGTAAATGTGCATGTCGGTACCACAAATACCAACAAAACCAACATCTAAACGAACTTCATCTGCTTGTGGCTTTATCGCTTGACCTGCAACGATACGAAACGATTTATTACCAATATATTCTGCTGCTTGCATAGTGATACCTTATGATTGTTTTACTAAATGTGGTTTAACTAATTGCGCGTCAAACTCTACGCCAGTACCGATAATATCTGGGGCGCAGGCTTTACCGTTATCATCAAGTTGTAACGGTCGCGTTGTGTATTCATCAATCGGGAACGAGTGAACTTCTAAAAATCCCGCATGAGGTTGTGAAGCCAGAAGCGATACATGTAATTCATGCATACCATGGCTACAAATAGGTAAGTTGTGGGTATAAGCTTGACTTGCTACGTGCAGCCAGCCAGTGATACCGCCAATATTAGAGGCATCAGGTTGTAAAAAGCCTAATTTGGCTTGATCAATTGCATAGCCAAATTCATGTAAAGTGTGCAGGTTTTCGCCCATCGCTAAAGGAATAGATGTCGCCTGTGCTATACGAGCAAAACCTTTGTAATCATCAGGGATGGTTGGTTCTTCAAACCACGTAATATCAAATTTTTCAATCGCTTTGGCAAAACGAATTGCATGCTCTACGTTCATTGAGTAATTAGCATCGACCATTAACGTTCTATCATCACCAATCAACTGCCTGACAGCTTCAACACGAGCTACGTCTTCTTTATTGTCTGCTTTACCAACTTTAATTTTAACGGCGTTGAAGCCACGATCTAGATAGCCTTGAATATTCGCCAGCAGCTTTTTCTGATCAAAATTAAGGTCGATTCCGCCAGCGTAGCACGCTGTTTTATCGCTATGACCACCAGCGACTTGCCACAGTGGTGCTGATAACCGCTTACATTTGATATCCCACAGCGCAATATCAACTGCAGAAATAGCAAAGCTTAATAAACCACCGCGACCAACATAATGCAGATCCCACTGTAATTTATCCCAAATTGACATGATGGCTGATGAGTCGACGCCAATTAAGCCAGGTTTAATTTCATCATTTAATAATGAATAAATAGCACGGCCACCTTTGCCACCGGTGTAGGTATAACCCATGCCTTCATAGCCGTCGTTTGTCATGATGCGCACAGCAATCACTTCAAAATGGGTATGATCTCCATGTTTAGCATCACTTAACACCTCAGCCAGAGGAATTTGATAATACTCCACCTTTACGCTTTTTATTTTTAGTAATGAATTTCTCATCTAGCCACCAAATTAGTTTACATGATACTGTCTATTGTTAACAATCTACAACAATGCAAATTTATTGTAAAGGATATATAGTTAATAAAATGAAAATAACTTAACGCGGAAATTTGCTTTGAAGTAAAGCGCGAGCAAGTTAATCAACTGATTTGACTTGCTCGATGAGTTGTAATGGTGAACCCTACTAGCTTAATTCTTTAATGAGAGCGCCAGCAAGTGTTGATGTGCAGTGATATACACCCGATTTTGCTGAGCATTAAAGGCTAAATTGGCACTGATGTGAGGCAGCCTTACCCGTGCCAATAACGTGCCTTGTTCATCAAATAGCCAAAGTCCATTTGGCCCGGTTGCAAAAATAATCCCGCTAGCTGCGTGTATTTTTAAGCCATCTGGCAAACCATGACTATCTGATGTAACAGCAGGCAATTGATACAGTAACGTTTTATTTATTACCGTCCCGTCTTTATGCAATTTGTATTGATACCATGCAGGCTTTTGCGGATTGGATGCGGCTACATACAAGGTGCTTTCATCCTTTGATAACGCAATGCCATTTGGGTAAATCAGTGTCTTGTCTAACAGCTGTAACTGCCCTGTCGTTGTTAGGCTATATACACCTTGAAAGTTTAGCTCTTTAGCGGGATCGTCCAATTGCTTGGCTAAACCATAAGGAGGGTCGGTAAAAAACAACTGGCCTTGGCGATTAAATACGCCGTCATTAGGGCTATTTAACCGCTGGCCTTTATATTGGCTAACAAGTTGTTGATAGTTTGCCTTAGCTGACGTTAATGGCGCGACCATTTTAACTACTTGACGTGAGCGCGATTGCAACAACACCAGCTCGTTCTGCTGATTCAGCAATAGACCATTTGAATAACCACTGTGTGCTAAATATAGCTGCACTCCTTCGCCTTCTTGATACCGATACACACGGTGCGTGGGAATATCTGAAAACAATAAGTACTGGCCATCATTCACCCACACAGGCCCTTCTAACCAATCAAAGCCTGATGCGAGTGTCTCAATCGTTGCATCTAAATCTAAAACCTGTAACGCTTTTTTATTGTATATCTCATAAGGGCCTTGCTTTATAAGCGGCTTAACCTCGTGTTGCTCTGCATATACAGATAAGGTAATCACTAAAAATAAGCTAAAGGCCAAGCTTTTAGTTATCTTCATGACTAAACCTGCGTTGATATAGTTGCTGATTAACTTCTTTAGCGGCGTTGACAAGCGGCTGATAGGGAATGTCTGCGACATTAACAAAGCCAACATTATAGTTTTCGCCATCATAAGCGCGCCCAGTTAACGGCGAATCTATATATTGAAACCAATGTGCGCCAACAAAGTATGGGTTATCGATCACACTCTTCATGTATTGTTGATATTTAACGCCACGCTCATGTTGTGACTGAGTATGAATAAGGCCTGGGTTTAATAGCCCTGAATCTAACGCCCCATTATGAAACTCTCCAATAATACTGGGCTTATCAAGTGCGGCTAAAAAATCCCAAAAATCATCATTTAAGCCTTCACGGTAATAATTATAACTCATTACATCTGCGTGCTCACTCGCAGCTTGGCGAATTTCAGGTGTCATGCCCCAATCAGCAAATCGCGCGCCCATGTATAGATGATTAGGCAAGTGCTTGGCTGTCGCTTGCTCAACAACGGCAAAGTATTGTTTTGCGTAGTGGTATAACATCACGGAAAAATCAGCTTGTACTGCCTCGTTGATATCATGGATAACCACCCCTGAGGCAAATTCCTGCCAAGATGAAATATTAGTTTTCCAGTTTACATTTAATACTGATATGTCTTGATACTTTTCTTTCATCAGGGACACAAATTCAGCTTTTGTCGGGCTTTGTTTTGCATTGACAGTTAATGTGTTAATCACTAAACCATATTGCGAATTAACTGAGCCCATCATGCCCCAGCTCTTTTCGTTATCTATAAATACACCAACACACCATGGGTTATTTTTAACTTGTGCGGCTAGCGTTGCTAACGTCACATCAGCGCGTTTAATAAAGGCGGGATCAAAGGGGTCTGGTAGTGGGCTCCAGTAATCGTTGCCACTGCTAACGGTTTTAAAGTTACCAATGATCCACGCATTCGCAAAATAGGGTATGCGATCTTCTTGGTAAAAACCCTCATCAATCCAGTTACCGAACGAGGTAAAACCCCAAGTGAGCATACGGTCAATGGTGGTATCTCGCCATTTTTGCATCAATACCTGTTCGTTTTGGGTTTCATATTTGCGTTGTAAATTAGCTCTATAAAAACTGAATGTTTCGCCTTTTTTTAACGCACCACTGTGAACTTCACGGCGATATCCATAATTATCTGCGAGCGGATCATCAACAGCGGGTAGCCAATTAAACATATTTGCTCTTAATTCTGAGCTAATATAACGTGATGGCCATGCCGATTTCGGTGCAGGGTTTAAACCAATCGAATCTTCAGGGGTTAAATCACCGGGCTCTCTTTGTACTATGTATTTTTGATCAAAATCGTAACCTGTAATGGTAGTGGTATTGGCTAAGCGTACATTGGCGATACCGGTTGAAAAAAATAAATAGCCTTGTGGGTCAACTAGGCTCCATTTTCCATTGTACTTGTCGGTTCTAAAGTAGCCTGTAGCCTTAAGTTTTGGCCCATCCTGCCATCCACCAAACTTAGAGCGACCAGCTAAAGGGACTTTGCTAAGGTTGGCTTGCTCTTGTTTTGAAACCGCAATTAACTGCTCAGTTGAAGATACTTTATTGGCAAAATCACGCTTGGCGTTTTGGCCAAACTTATCCACTAAGCCTGCTAGGTACTCAGTATCAAAGTTTGTCGGTTTTATTAGCCTTACATTTTCAATGAGTAAGTGTTTGTCTTCTAATAAGCCCTTTGTGCCAAAGCTCACTTTTGTTACTCGGCTGACATCAATATTTTTTGCACCACCTCGATACAATACCGGTGTGTAGCTGCTTTTCCAACTTGGAGGATTAGAGCGTATACCCGACTCTATATTTAAATCAGCGCCTTTTAATTCAATATAATAAGTATTAGTTGATTCGCTGGGTACCACTACACTGCGGCTTTGTGCTTTGCCAGTTTTATCAATTGTTTTTATATATAACTGGGTAGACACTTTATCAGGGTTTTCAATATCTAAAGCAAAAGCGAAATTACCTAAAGCTTGCCAATTCCAAGTTTGGTTATTTACAAATTCAATATCACTTTCGTGATGCGTTTTTGCAGCAAATGTAACCTTTAATTTATGGTTGCCTTGCTGTTCAATTAGACTTGTAGTGGCATTGTGGCTTTTTAAAAAAGGTTGGTAGTCAGCTTTTTCAAAATCCCACAGCATGTGTTCTTTTTGTGTAGTATTACTAAGCTGTATGCTTTGTTCTGGTTGATTATTAGTACAGCCGACAAGCCCAGTGCTTAACAATAGAGCTATTGGGATATAAATGGTTTTATGTGTGTGTTTCATAGCAAGCCTATTCTTTTATTATTAAAGAACCGCTTTTGTAAAAAAGCGGTTAGGTACTATGTTGAATAATTACACAACACAAAATAAATAACAATTAATTGTCAACAATTTGAATTAGTGTAAAAAACTTTGCTAATTGTATTATTCAATAAATTGAAAACGTTGATTGTCGCCGTTATAACACTGCCACTGTACAATATCAGCACCATATGTTTGCAGTTTACCTGCGATATCAACACATTTATTACTTAAACTTGATTTGAGCTCGAAGTAGTCATCACCCGTGCTATTGAGAGTAAAGCGTTGACTGGCTTTTGCATGATCACAAACCCACTGCTCCAACTTAGCGCCATTACTTGTACTGGCGTTTTCAATCTGCATGCACAAACCACTTAACTGCGAGCTAATTGCATATTCATTATTACTTACTTATTTATTTATTTATTAATGCAGTTTGTTATTTAAAGCCAAATTAAGCCATTACTTAAAGGCGATAATTTTGTTTGATTTATATACTATTTGTTTACAATTTGATTATAATCGCTTAGTGGGTTTTTAAAGTGAGTTTAGGTATGGTGCGGGTTGGTATATTAACAGTATTCTTTTTCTGTGCTTTGTTTAGCCCGCTAACATATGCTTATACACTTAATAACAACATTACCCTAGAGGATGATAACCTGTGGCGCCCTGTCACAGCATTCAATGCGCCTCCTTCTGCACAGCAAGTAATTACATCTTATAAAAACGCTAGTGAAACGAGTAACCTGCTCGGTAAAAGTGGCGCTGTAATAACAAAAATTGCGTTAAATAACCCCACCACTGGAGCTTGGTATGTGCTGCCGCAAGCCAATTTTATCGACGTTGGTTTAGCCTATTGGCAAACCGAACAGGGGGATATAGTTAAGCTTGCTGATTTTTCGCAGTCTCACGTTAATCAACCGGCTATTTTAATGCATGGACAAGCATTTAAACTGCCCTTCTATGCGCCAAGCAGTGGCTATTTATGGATATATTTAGAAGCCAAACACTATCCAACGCCGGTTGATTTAAGTATTTTAAGCGAAGGTGCATTTTTGCATCATCAGTTTTATATAAACTCATTAAGCCTTATTGCAATTTCTGTCATGCTTACTTTAGCAATGATGGCCTTTGTAATGTTTTTAAGAGTAAAGCAAAAAGTGGCCTTGTTTTGTGCTGGGTATGTCGGTTTGCACGGTCTTGGCTGGGCGTTTGCTTCGGGCGCTGTAAATACAATTTATGCCAGCCCCTCTTTTAATAAACATTACTTAGGTATTTATTTATTTGCCTTTGCTGTAAGTTGCGCAGCAGCATTTACCTACTACCTGTTTAACTTCGATAAAGAAAAAGCCAATAAGCTTGGGAGTGCTTTAAAATACTTTACCGTTAGTGCATTTATATGCGGTATCTGCAGCCTATTAATGCCCTTTTATTTAGTGTTTTATATCGCGCACTTTTTAGCAGCCGTATGGGTTATGCTCAGCTTAACCACCGGGTTTGCCATGCTTAGCCTGAACGATTTTAGAGCCAAGTATTTTTTATTTGGAAATATGCTCTATAGCCTGTCATTAGTAGTATTCGTTGCGTTTCATTTTGATTTAATAAATGCGGCCTCATCAGAAATACTTGTGCTGTTAGCCTTAGCAATAGATTGTGTGTGTATTGTGCTGTCTTTGTCTGAGTGGCTAAAGTTAAAACAGCACGAATTTAGTACCTTGTTACATGAATCTCGCTTTGATCCTCTAACCCAAGTTGGCAACCGGCTACTATTAAATGATGAGCTGATTAAACTTGCACACAGTGCTTACATCATTGTGTTTATAGATTGTGATGGAATAAAAAAAATAAACGATGCGCTTGGGCACGCTAAAGGTGATGCTTTTTTAATAAATGCAGCAAAATTAATGACACAGCATCTAGCGCAAGACGGCACCGTATTTAGAACCGGGGGCGATGAATTTATTTGGTTATGTAAAGTCAAAAACAAATCACACCTTCCCCAACTAAAAACCACACTTACCCAGAAGCTCACCGCATTACATCGCACTATTCAGCAGCAATGGCCGCAATCTGGTATTAGTTTTGGCATAGCATCTAGCGATGAGTGCCAAAGCCATACCGAGTGTTTAACCTTAGCGGATCAGCGCATGTATAACTTAAAATCAGCCCATAAACTTAAAGCAAGTTAAGCTACTAACCTTCTCAACCCCCTTTTTTCGCCACTTACCGCCTTTTATTTTACTCGAAGTCTCTGCTAGGTACGCTCATGTATTCGCCAATAACTTCATGCACGTGTGTCGCCCTTTGATCGTGCGCATGAAATTTATTAAACAGTGTAATAGTACAAAACAAACAAGAACAAAGTTATAATGGCGCTAATTTGTCAGGCGAATAAAGCTATAAATAACACGATTAAATTACACCAATAGGAGTTGTACATGGAACATATTATTTCGGGCGTGGCTAAGTTTCAAAAAGAAGTTTACCCATCAAAAAAAGCAGCGTTTCAAAAACTAGCCAATGGTCAAAACCCAGAAGTGTTATTTATCACCTGTGCCGACTCGCGTATCGATCCTAACTTAGTGACTCAAACTGAACCCGGTGAATTATTTATTTGTCGTAACGCGGGCAATATTATCCCGCCACATAGTAATCAAACCGGCGGTATGACAGCCTCAATTGAATTTGCGGTGGCTGCACTGGGCGTATCGCACATTATTATTTGTGGACACTCGGATTGTGGCGCAATGAAAGGCGCTATAAATACTGAAGGTTTATCGAGCTTACCGCACGTTAAAGAGTGGCTTGGCCACAGCCGCGTAGCAACTGAAGTTGTAAAAGAAAAATGCGGTTGCGCAGAGCTAAACAATAACGACCACCTAGGCTTAGTAATTGAAGAAAACGTAGTACAACAACTACAGCATATAAAAACACACCCTGCTGTGGCTGCAAAAATTGCAACCGGTCAAGTTAAGCTACACGGCTGGGTATATGATATAGAATCTGCAGAAATTAAAACCTACGATGAAGCAACGGGCAGCTTTAAACCTGTTGAAGATACCGATGTAGAAACCCTAGCAAAACAAAGCAAGTAAAGCCGCTTTACAGAATTAATGCGCTTACTGTTATTTTTATTTCAAAATAACAAAGCGCATTTTTTATTTATAGCCTAAACGCCTACCCCTCGTTATTAGTTAACGGCACAAATGCACTTTTGCTGACTAAGCAGCACATTGTAGCCTCATTTTGTGCACTCCCATAGTGCTGGCACCGCACCAAAACAACTCAAATATGCGTAAGTAAAACCATTCAAAATCAATATAGCCATTAAAAAACAAACACTTATAAAAATGGCCGCATTTTTGCTTATATGATAACCATACCGTTCGTTATTAAAACGACACACATTTAGGTTGTTATGACCACAGGCAAAGAAGCCCGCTCGCAGTTGCATTAATTTGTAACTGTGGCGGGCTTTTTTGTTTTTAAATTAAACCGTCATTGAGGGGATACCAATGCAAACACCAACAAAAATACTCATTATTGGGAATGGGATGGTTGGGCACCATTTTGTAGAGCAAATGCGCCAAAGCGACGCTAACGCGCACATTACCGTACTGTGTGGAGAAGCAAATTTAGCTTATGACCGTGTTTACTTATCCAGCGTGTTTGATGGTAAAACAGCCGCCGATTTAGCCCTAACCACCTTTGATAATTATCAGCAGTTAAATATAAATGTGCATACTAACCAGTGGGTTAATGAAATAGATAAAACAAACAAGGTAGTTAGCACTCAAACCGGTGATAAATTTAATTACGATAAACTTATTTTAGCAACAGGGTCGTACCCGTTTGTGCCGCCAATTAAAGGGAATGACCAACCCCATTGCTTGGTTTACCGTACCCTAGAAGATTTAGAGCAAATAAAAGCTAGCGCTGCACAAAGTAAAAGTGGCGTAGTGATAGGTGGCGGCTTATTAGGGCTTGAAGCAGCCAATGCAATTAAGCAACTTGGGCTTGATACTCATGTAGTTGAGTTTGCACCCCAACTTATGGCGGTACAACTTGATGAACAAGGTGGTACGCTGTTAAAAAACAAAATTGAAAAATTGGGCGTAAGCGTGCATACCGCTAAAGCCACCAGCGAAATAGTAAAAGGCGAAACAAGCCGTTACAGATTAAATTTTTCAGATGACACGTTTTTAGAAACCGACTTAATTTTGTTCTCGGCCGGTATTCGCCCATACGATGAGCTTGGCAAAGTGGCCGAACTTGAATTAGGGCAACGTGGCGGCATTGTAATAAATAACCAATGCCAAACATCAAACCCAGATATATATGCTATTGGCGAATGTGCCTTATGGGACAAAAAGCTATTTGGCTTAGTCGCCCCGGGTTATAACATGGCTCGCGTGGTTGCAAGCCAACTTACAGGCGGCGAACTTGAGTTTTTAGGTGCCGATATGAGCACAAAATTAAAACTACTCGGGGTAGAGGTAGGCTCAATTGGCGATGCCCACGCTAAAACCCCCGATTGCAAAGAGTTAATTTATCAAGATCCTATTCGTGATTGTTATAAAAAAATTATTTTAAATGAGGCAGGCAATAAGTTATTAGGCGCAGTGCTTGTTGGCGATACTAGCGATTACGACACACTGTTGCAGTACATGTTAAACGATATGGAATTACCCGCACACCCTGAGTGCCTCATTTTACCTGATAGTGAAGGAGCTCCTGTTTTAGCGGGAAATGCCCTGCCCGATACCGCCACTATTTGTTCGTGCCACAATGTAAGCAAAGGAGACATTGTGGGTGCAATTGATGGCGGCTCATGCGATTTATCTGCAGTTAAAGCTTGTACCAAAGCCGCCAGCGGCTGTGGTGGCTGTGCCGCATTATTAAAATCGGTAGTCGACAGTGAACTTCAAAGCCGTGGGGTTGAAGTTAACAACCATGTGTGTGAACACTTTGCTTTTTCGCGCCAAGAGTTACTGCATTTAGTAAAAGTAGAAAGCATTAAAACTTTTGATGATTTGCTCGCTAAACATGGCAGCGGTCATCACGGCTGTGAAATATGCAAACCTGCCGTGGCCTCTATTTTAGCTTCAACGTGGAATGAGTTTATTTTAGAACCCGCTCATGTTGGCCTGCAAGATACCAACGACACTTACCTTGCAAATATGCAAAAAGATGGCTCTTACTCTGTCGTTCCCCGTATAGCGGGTGGCGAAATTACCCCCGACAAACTTATCGTTATTGGCCAAGTTGCCAAAGACTTTAACCTGTACTGTAAAGTAACCGGTGGGCAGCGTATCGACTTATTTGGCGCACGCCTTGAAGAGCTCCCTATTATTTGGGAAAGACTTATTGCAGCCGGTTTTGAAACCGGTCACGCTTATGGTAAATCGCTCAGAACTGTTAAATCGTGCGTTGGCAGTACGTGGTGTCGCTATGGCGTTCAAGACAGTGTTGGCCACGCGATTGCGATTGAAAACCGCTACAAAGGTTTACGCGCCCCGCATAAATTTAAAATGGCCGTATCGGGTTGTACTCGCGAATGCGCTGAGGCACAAAGCAAAGATATAGGCGTAATAGCAACCGAAAATGGCTGGAACTTATACGTATGTGGAAATGGCGGTATGCGCCCGCGCCATGCTGATTTATTTGCTACCGATTTAGATACCGAAACACTCATTAAATACATTGACCGCGTGATCATGTTTTACATTAAAACCGCCGATAAACTGCAGCGCACCTCAGTGTGGATGGAAAATTTAGAGGGCGGGTTAGATTATTTAAAAAGCGTAGTAATAGACGACAGCCTAGGTATTTGCCATGAGCTTGAAACCCAAATGGCGCTTATAACTAAAACTTACGCCTGCGAATGGAAAAAAGCAGTCGAAAGTCCAGAGGCCTCAAAACGGTTCCGCCAATTTATTAATAGCCCAGATGCCGATAGCAATATTTTATTTGTACAAGAGCGCAACCAAATTCGCCCCGCCACTGAGTCTGAAAAACGTAACCAGCAAAATTCGACAAACCGTATCCCCGTAATGGAAATTGAGCAGGAGCAAGCTGATGTATTGGCATAAAATTGGAACAACCGACGACCTAGTTGCTAATAGTGGCGTATGCGCATTAGTAAACAACCAGCAAGTGGCCATATTTTATGTTCCACAAAATAGTGAGCCTGTGTTAGCCATTAGCAACTACGACCCGATAGGCAAAGCCAATGTACTATCGCGCGGCATTATTGGCTCTATTGATGGAAAGTTAGTAGTGGCCTCCCCTTTGTATAAGCAACATTTTTGTTTAAATACCGGCGAGTGCCTAGAAGCAGAGGCAATACAGCTCCCCGTATTTGAAGCCAAAATAGACAATGGCAATGTCTTTGTTAGCGCTGAGCCAAAAGCCATTACAGCGTTAGCATAAGGAGCAATAAAATGAGTGTTCTTTCGTATTTTTCGGGTATTGACAGCCCATGGCTAAACAAGTTTGTTAATAGGCTAACTCAAGATGCAAAGTACAAAGCTAAACACCAAAAAAACGGCCACGTGTATTTAATAGGGGCAGGCCCGGGCGATGCTGAGCTTATAACGGTGAAAGCGCAGCGCCTGATTGCAGCAGCCGAAGTAGTATTATACGACAGCCTAGTTAGTGAAGCGCTTTTAAATACACTGCCTAAACATGCGCAGCGAGTGTACGTAGGTAAACGCGCAGGCAAGCACTCTATGCCACAAGCTGCCATTAGTGCCTTATTAGTAAAATACGCACAACAAGGGTTTAAAGTTGTTCGTTTAAAAGGTGGCGATCCGAGTATTTTTGCGCGCATTAATGAAGAAGCCAACGCCCTATCACAGCACAATATTAATTTTGCTATTGTCCCAGGCGTTACTACCGCGTGTGCAGCCTCGGCTTATACTGGTATACCGCTTACTGCTCGCGATGTGGCCCGAAGTGTCACATTTTTAACGGCGCAATTTGCCGATCCTAATAAACTCCCTAATTGGCACAACTACACCTATGTACAATGCTCTAATAACCCCACGCTAGTCGTCTATATGGGATTAGGACGTTTAAACGCATTAAGTACTGGTTTGCAATCGGTTGGCTGGCCTAAAACAACCCCTATCGCATTGATAGAAAATGCCACCACCAACCAGCAAAAAATAATAACCAGCACGCTTGAGCAAATTACTAGCGAGAGTGCGGTGCACACATTAACGGGCCCTACGCTAATTATGGTTGGCGAGGTAATAAATCATCAAATGGCTATCAGCCCAGCGTTGCTGCAATGTAGCAACGCATAAATTCCCCCTCTGGTGTTTGCTCTGTGCAGTTTATAGAGTAAACACTTTTTTCCCCTCGTTCATGTAGGGCGCAACCGAGTGCAAAAACAACTATTTTTGCACCAAAAAGGTTTATTCCTGTAATAAGGACAGATAAGTTAAAATGGGAACAAATAACAAGTATGGCTTTAAGCGGCTGTTTTAATTTAATTTTAAATTCAATCGAAAAATTTTTAAATGATTGGAACAGTGGTTGCAATTTATATACAAAAAAGTGTGGAACAAGTCCTATGTTATCGAGCAATCCTCTCACAAAACAGTTTTTATTAGCAGCAAAATACCAAGAAATTCATGCCTTAAAGCAGCTTCAAAAAAGCTGTGCATCGCTTACTAAACTGGGCGATTTTATACATCAGTTACAAAAAGAGCGCGGCATGAGCAATATTTATTTAGCCTCTAATCGCAAACGTTTTGCCTCGCAGTTAAAACAACAAATTAGCTTAACAGAGCAAACCCAAACGCAGTTTTACCACTCAATTAAAACGACCTTTATTACCGATAACGCCGACACGGGCCACACCCGTTTGTACAATTTAATTACCCATAGTTTGCAATCGTTAGAGGCGCTGCCAGAGCTGCGACAACAAATAGCAAATCAAAAAATTACCCCAGTGCATGCAACTCAATCGTATACGCAGCTTATTTCGTGTTTGCTAAATATAATTTTAGAAGCCGCCGATGGCGCAAGCGACCCGCGCGTTACACGATTGCTAGTGGCTTATTTTAATTTTATGCAAGGTAAAGAATACGCCGGACAAGAACGTGCCTGTGGCGCGCAAGCGTTTGCATCAAGTAAGTTTACCGTGGAGCAAAAACAACAGCTTGCTCATTTTGTTCAACAACAGCACCACAGCTTTACGTTTTTTAACGAATATGCCGACGAACACGTATTAAAATGCTATCGCTCGTTAACTGATCACCCCGTAAATAAGCAAGTGGATCAGCTACGCGGGCTTTTACAAAATTTAGATGACGAAAATGCGCAGCCGCTTTCTCAGCTTAGTGAGGTGTGGTACGAGGTAACAACAACGCGTATCGATATTATGCACAAAATAGAGCAAAACCTCAGTGACTACCTTATTGACTCTGCAGCAATGCAAATTGCTCAGGCGCAGCGCACTTTAAATTCAAATAAACAAGTTATAAGCAGCCTTGAAGAACAATACATGCCAATGACCGACGGGCAACTCGCGTTTAAACAAAATACCCCCCAAAATACCGCTGCTAATAAACTCAATAGTAATAAAAGCATGTACGACCTAATCATGGAGCAAAGCCAACATATTAAGCAAATAAACCAGGCTTTAGTTGATGCTAAACGGGTAATAACAGAACAAAAAATAATACATCAGGCAAAGTATATTTTAATAGAGCAGCTAAGCCTTAGCGAAGAGCAAGCTCATAAAAAGTTGCAAAAGCAAGCAATGGACTCGCACTGCTCGCTTTATAATATTGCGCAAAAAATTGTAGAGCTAAGCGATTAAAATCGGGCGTGTGGTTAGCGCCCAAAACCCCTTAAAGTAAGGGTTTTAAAAAGCGGTTTTTACGAGGTAAGTAATAATCGTCGTAATCAAGCGACACAATAATACGCTCTGCTTTGCCAAGTAGTTCGCTGCGGGGGATTAAACCAATAACACGCGAGTCAGCACTGTGGTCGCGGTTATCACCCATTGCTAAATAATAATCTTCAGGAATAGTTATTTTATTAAAACCCGATAGCTGTGAAGGCGTATGCGCAACACGAATGGTGTGTTTGTGGCCATTTAAATCTTCTATTTTATCTAAAGAGTCAATATTGCTTTGCAAGTTATTGTATTTAAGTTTAACGCCATTAATTTCTAGCTCGTTGTTATAAAGCGCTACCGTATCGCCTGGCACACCAATTACGCGTTTAATTAACCGGTTATCAGCAGCTTGTGAGTCAAATACAATAATATCGCCTGTTTGTGGGTCGGCTAATTTAACTAAAGGAATATGCGTAAAAGGGATGCGTATATCATAAGCCATTTTATCGGTTAATATTCTGTCGCCTTCTAAAATGGTCGGTTTCATCGAGCCTGTTGGTACTTCATACCAATCGGCAACTGCGCTTCTAAACACGCTCATCAGCGCAATAAATAAAATTAATGAACGGTTATTTTTCCAAAATTTATAAAGTGGCTTCATACCTAGTCCCTACCTATCATAAGTAATAGTATGACTAGCTTAATACCAAGCAGTTCAATCAATAATGTAACAAAAAGTGTGGTGATTTTAGGTAGAATTACCAAGGCTTATGCCTTGGTAAGGAGTAATTTGTGAAGCTTATTGTTGGTTTAGCTTGTCTTTCGCTTCTTTTACTTTTTCAAAGTCTAGGCCGAGTTCGTCGGTGGCTTCTTTAATTAAGTGCGGCTGAGTCATAACCACGGCCATTAACTGCTGTAGTTTTTCAGGCGGAATACCAAGTTCTTGTACTAATGCCATTGCCATCATTGGGTTTTGTGTAAAGGCCTCGAACAATGCTTTTACTTTTTCGTCGCTTACATTGTGCTCTTTAAGTATTGCTAGTATTGGGTTCATTTTTAACCTTGTGTGTTTTGTACGTATTTTATATTTACTAAATTATATTAGCTGAGCCATGCATTAACAACGCCAACACACGCCTCAGTGTTACATTGGGTGGTTATTCTACAAGTAATACCACTTTACCGGCATTTTCATTACGCTCTAAAATAGCATGCGCTTCGTTTGCATCGCTCCACGGTAGTGTTTTATACACGTTAAAGTCGTACTTTTTAGTTGCAATATCATTGTAAAAACGCGCAACTAAGTCATCGCGTAATTGGCGTTTAAACTCAATGCTACGGTTTCTAAGTGTTGATGCATGAAACGAAATACGTTTGCGTAATAGCGCTGCAAAATCAACCTCAGCAAAACGCCCATCTAAAAAAGCGAGCATAATAATTTGGCAATCCATGGCAGCAATAGCCACATTTTTATTTAAATAACTGCCCGATACGGGATCTACAATTGCATTTGCTGAAAGCTCATTTGCTTGCATATATTCTACAAAGTCAGTTGTTTTGTAATTAATGGCTTGATCGGCGCCAAGGGCTTTTGCATGCTCGCATTTTTCATCTGAGCCGGCAGTAATAACCACCGTTGCACCTGCACTTTTAGCCATTTGAATAGCCGCACCGCCTACACCACTTGCCCCTGCATGAATAAGCGCTGTTTGGCCTTGTTGTAATTTACCAAGTTTAAAAAGCGCACCAAATGCTGTTAGGTACACTTCGCTAATAGCTGCACCTTCTACCATGGTTAAATCATCTGGCAATACCATTAATTGTTTAGCATCTATGGCAACGTACTCGCTGTAAGCCCCGCCTGCGCACAAGCTAAAAATACGTTTATTAAGCCAGCTTTTATCAACATCAAAACCAAGCTCAACCACTGTGCCTGCGCACTCTAAACCTAAAATGGGGCTATCCCCAGCTGGCGCTGGGTATTTACCTTGGCGCTGCATGCAATCAGCGCGATTTACACCTATAGCAGACACTTTTACTAGCACTTCGTGGCTTTTTAAAACCGGTTTATCGGTTTCACTAAATGCAAGGGTGCCACCCTCATGAGAAATATATTTCATTAATGCTCCGTATTTAGCCTTTTAATTAGGGCCTGATAACCTTTCAGGATTAAAATTTGTTCAATCTAGGGGCCATTTAATCGCGGCGCGAGGTTTGTAACCTAGTGAGCTAAGTAAAAACCGAGCAAAGCTTCCGCGTCCTGCTCACGCCCCTTACCTACATCCATGTAGGCAACAAAGAGTAAATGGCCCCTTGGCAGAAACCCTTCGGGCAGCGCCTGTTTGGCATTTATGCTACGTTATCGCCTATTTATGGGGAACAACCACACTACATAGGCTCTGCCTTGCCTAATTACCAAACAGACGGCTGCAAATTTAACCTCAAAAGATAAACAGGCCCTAGCTAGACATGGGGTTAGTTATTTTTATTTAAACCGCCAGCTTTGTTTATACGGGTATACGTCAGGTAAAAAGCCTGATTTAATTTGTTGTTGGCAAGCTTGCCAAAAATCAGCTAAAAACAGATCGTTATGTTCGCAGTTAAAATAGTTAAATGCCGTTTCGTTTGCGCTAAAAAACACCTTAAACTGACTGGGGAAAATATCGTTTTCTGCTATATCAAAATAACTGTTGGCGCTTAGCTCCTCTAGGTCGTTTTGTGCGCTAGGTACATCTCTAAAGTGGCAATCAGTCAATGGGCAAATTTCATCAAAGTCGTAAAAAACAACGCGCCCCCAACGGGTTACGCCAAAGTTTTTCATTAGCATATCGCCTGGGAATATATTTGCGCCGGCTAAGTCTTTAATCGCTTTACCGTAATCGGTCATAACCTGTTGTAATGCTTTGTTAGAGCAGTGATTAATGTATAAATTAAGCGGCGTCATTTTTCGCTCAACATACACATGCTTTAAAATAAGCGCCTTACCCGATATAACCATGCTGCTGCCAATTTGTGCCTTCATTTGCTTAAGTAACTCGTCGCTAAAGCGGCTGAGGTCGAACGCTAAATACCTAAATTCGTGTGTATCTACTAAGCGCCCTACGCGGTCGGCTTGCTTTACAAAGTTGTATTTGGCTTTTACTTGCGCTTTGGTGGCTGTTTTTGGTGCACTAAATTTATCTTTTATTACTTTATAAACGTAGTCTAGCCCTTCAATGGTAAATACCAGCATAACCATGCCGGGAGTACCTGGGGCTGTCACGTATTTAAAATTATTAGGGCTATTTTTAGTGGTATCAACTTTGTAACGATAAAACTCTGTTTTAGCGTGCTTAATAAAGCCAATGGCGTTAAATAACTCAAAGCGTTTTTTATGTGGCATCAGCACGCTTAAGTAATCTACATAGCGCGCGGGTTGATCGGTATCAACCATAAAATAGGTACGAGCAAAACCAAACAGCAAACTTAACTGATCGGCGCCCATCATTACGGCATCAAGCTTTAACCCTTTATTAGTATTTAATATGGCGATAGCAAAAGGCATATTATCGCCATTTTTAGCGATACAGCGCCCTATTAAGTAACAGGCTTTGTTTCTAAAAAATAATGAATTTGCGTATTCTATAAACCCGTCGTTTAAATTTATAAGCTCATACACTTGTTTGCATTGCTGCTTTGCACCGGCCATTAACGTTGCTTGCAATGCCTGTAAATCGGCATTTAATTGACTAAAAGGCACTCTAAATGCTTGGCGGGTAATGAGCGTTTTTACAGCGTGGTTAAACCCATCTTTAAACGATATTCGCCTTACTAAATTTTCATACGAACGCGGCTCGCTTCTGTATTTTGCTTTTAATACAAACAAATGTACGGTACGAATTTTTTTATCGTCCCAAATTGCACCAAAGGTAGAATTAAAAAAGGTATGTGCTATGGGTTTGTTTTCATGATTTTGCACCATATCGCCGTATATATTTTTAGCTAGCTGCCATGTTTGCGGGCAACTCAGTTCAGCGTAAGCAATTACTCTCACAGCCTCACTGACATTTTTTACTTCCCGTTCGTACACTTGTAAGCGTTCGCGCATGGCAGTTTGCACATCGTGATATTTTTGTTGTTCAAACCGGCTTTGCGCACCTAGGGTAATATTTAAAAACTGCGCAAACATTGCTTCAAAGCCTGCAAAAACAGCGCGGGCCAACTTAGTAGCAATAACTTGCTGTAGCGCATTATTGGTTTGATTAGTTAACGATTTTGACATGGTTACAACACTTTTATTTTTACCACTTATAGCGGTTATTTTTTATTAATTGTTTACACCTTAGCAAGCAGGCTTTAATTTAGGTAATTAATAAAGCATATAAATAAAATTGATCATATGAATATACGTAACGTCGATCTCAACTTATTAGTGTACTTAAATGTGCTCATTGATGAAAAAAGTGTTTCAAAAGCGGCTAATAAACTCGCACTAACACAACCTGCCATGAGTAACGCACTTAAACGATTACGTGACTTATTTGACGACCCACTACTTGTGCGTGCCGCAGGCTCTATGACCCCCACCAGCAAAGCACTTAGCTTAAAGCCTGAAATAGAGTCTCTTTTAAAAATGGCAGAGGCGATTACTCAGCCCAGTGAGCAATTTAACCCAGCAACGGCAGAGGTGACTTTTAGAATAATGGCAAACGACTACATAGAGTCGACCTTAATTGCCCCCTTTATTACTGAGCAGTTAACTAAAAACCCGGGGGTTAATTTTGATGTACTGAGTCCAAGCGATGTAAACCTGCAAGATATGGAAAAAGGCACTATTGATTTAGCCATAAACCGTTTTAATGGCTTGCCTCGCTCGTTTCATCAAGCCAGTGTTTGGCGCGATAATTACTGCTGTTTAACCCACCCTAAAAATACCTTTTTACAGCATTCAAGCCTTGATGATTACCTGCAAAAAGAACATGTTTGGGTAAACCGTGCAGGCTGGGGGCCAGAAGCCGCCGTTACCAATAAGTCAGGCAAGCAAAAACTAGGTTGGGTAGATGAAGCACTTTGGCAGCTAGAACAAACGCGTAAAATACGGGTGTTTACACGCCACTACATGATTGCAAGTTTGCTATGCCAATCAGAGCAACTTATTGCTACTTTACCGCGCAGGCAGGCTAAATTATTAACCACACATACCGATTTAGTCATTAGCCCAGTACCGTTTCAAATAGTTCCTATTGAGGTAAAAATGATATGGAGCCCGCTGCTTCAGCATGCTCCCGCACACCAGTGGTTACGCCGTGAGTTGCTTGAGTTTGCTAAAACAATTGCTGATAGGTAATTAGTAATTTTCTTTAATTTAAAATTCTGATTACAGCTCAAAATGTATTAAAAAAGATTTAAGGAAAATCACTATCAACATTGATTACTCTAATTATTCACTTAAAGAATTACATGAAGCACTTGAAACTATTGATGCAAACAAATACCCGCAAAGATACAAACGTCTAATAGAAGAGCTAAACAACCCAAAGAGAGTGGATCCTAAGGTTATAAAGCAATTAGAAATAACAGAGCAAAACTCAAAGAAAGAAGCCAAAGCATACGTAACTATTTTACTAGGCTTGTTTTTCATTCTATGGAGCTACTTTACTTATAATGATGGCGTTATACATAATAAAGGAGGGGAACGGGTAATTGCTTCTATCGAATCGAGCCCTAAAAAATTCTATTTTTTTATTTTTGGTGCAATAGGCTTAGGGTGTATAACCGTCGCGCACGGTATAGAAACGATAGTAAAACAAAAAAAAGCGCTCAAAAATAACAATTATGAAAAATAAAAAAGAATATCCTTACCTATGCGAAAGCCGCCTTAGCTATATTTATAGATGTATAAAATGTGGCGCATTTATTAAAAAGGGAATGCACGTGTGCTATCGGTGTGAACATGTTTTTTCTAAAGAAGATGTTGATATTATGATCAAACAGTATCGTAAAAATTATAAGAAAAACTGGCATCATAAACTTTATTTTGTCGTTTTTATCACAACTATTATATGCGCATTGCTCTTTTAAAAATAAAAAAGCGCCATGGTATTCAACTTTGGGAAAATACCACGGCGCTTTTGAAATCGTAGAAATAGGAGTGAACCCTACCCTTTATATTTAGCAACCTTGATGCCAACCCACCACAAAAATAAAACAGATTTAAAATCAATCACCTAACTAAGTTATGCTTTTAATTATTATTTAGTGTGTCCCAGTTTTGTGCATTTTTATAGGTTTTTGCACCACTTTAAATAAGCATGCTAGGTGGTTTTTGGTTAGTTGCTATTTACTATTGATAAAATCAATATCAGTTATTGAAAACAACAATTTCATTAATAATACACTTAGCGCTAAAGTGAAGTTAAGCCAACAAACTAAGAGTAATGATTATGACAACATCAAGCTTCACACAACAAGACGGGTTATTTATTGACGCTAATTTACATCAGTTTATTACCCAGCAGTTATGCACTAAAACCAATGCCGCTGAGACATACCAAGCACTTGCTACCTTGGTTGATGAGTTTGGTTGTAAGTGCCGTAAAACAAAGCACCAACCAGATGACATTTTAGAAGTAGATACACTACTGCATGCGTATCAGCGTAAAAACCACCCGCTTTGCCATGTAGATGCACAAACAACCGAGGCAGTACTTGATGAATACTGCTGCCAAGTACCGGCTATTATTGTAGTTGCATTAATGGATACGCTTAGCGGTACTCAGTGCGATGAACCTAATGCACACGATATTTACCACCGCGCTGCACAGCTTACTAATCGCCCATGTGTACACAAGGCAAAAACAGCCACAGCGGCCTAATAATGGAGTTGCTTAAAAATACTCGATAACCTTTTGTGCAAAATCACTGCAGCTTAGGGTTGTCGAGTTATTAATATTTTGCGCTAAATCAAAGGTTACATTACTGCTTTTGAGTGCTTGTTCGAGCGCTTGTTCAATCAGCGTTGCTGCCTCATCCCAGCCCATAAACTTAAGCATTAAAACGGCACTTAAAATACTGCTACTTGGATTTGCTTTATTTTGCCCTGCTATTCTCTCAAACGTACCATGAGTTGGTTCAAAAAATGCCACATCGTTATTTAAATTAGCAGCCGGCATAATGCCCACTCCGCCAACTTGTGCGCTGAGCATATCTGCTAAAAAATCGCCATTTTGGTTTGTGGTTGCTACCACATCAAATTGCTCTGGGTTCATTAAACATTGTTGCAGCATGTTATCGGCTATCACTTCTTTAATAATTAAAGGCGATTTATTAGCGCGTGCTATTTCAAGCCAGCGCCCGTTTTCGTGTGGGGTAGCGTTAAACTCATTTTGGGCTAAGGCAAACCCCCAACGTTTAAAGGCACCATCGGTAAATTTAAGTACATTTCCTTTATGCACAAGCGTTAACGATTCGCTGTTATTTTTAAGGGCGTAATTAATTGCATAGCGTACTAAGCGCTCGGAGCCTTCTTTAGATATATTTTTTATACCTATGCCACACTCTTGAGAAAACCTTAGGCGCGTTACTCCCATTTCTTCACATAAAAAGTCGAGCATTTTCTCGCTCTCTACGCTGCCAGCTTGCCACTCTATTCCTGAATATACATCTTCGCTGCTATCACGCAGCACTGTTATATTAGTTAAAAATGGATTTTTTAACGGCGATGGCAACGCACTTAACCCTTTAACAGTGCGCATATTTACAAATAAATCCATTTCGTGCCTTAGCGCCACATTTAATGAGCGAAAACCGCCGCCAAGAGGTGTAGTTAGCGGCCCTTTAATTGCTATTTTGCACGCACGTACTGCGTTAATCGTCTCCTCTGGGAACCAATCGCCATCATATAACTTTGCTGCTTGCTCGCCGTTATATACTTGCATCCAGTGAATTTTTCGCTCCTTTGCATAACAGTGTGTAATGGCATTATTCACCACATGCTGCATGGCCGGTGTGACCTCTTGCCCAACCCCGTCACCATTAATATAAGCAATAATAGGGTTTACAGGCACATGCCATTGGCCTTTAGCATCAATAGTAATATTTTGTCCGAGCTCAGGGATTTTAATATGCTGATAAGCCATGGTTAATACCTATACTAAAAATAGTGTTACCTGATTAAATCATGCTTGATTGAGCATGTATGCAATTTGCTTTTTATAATTGATATTAGTTAAAAAAATAACGAATAACATGTGCTTAATTACGTAAATAGTGGGTCAAGTATTAAGCGCGTATTTAGGAGGTATAAATGAAGTTATTTTGGCTGTTATTGCTATTAATGTGCTCCTTAAAAGCCTTAGCTGTTGATGTAGTTATTCATAATTTAGACGCACTGACTACTAAGGGTCAAAAAACGGTAGCTACTTGGGTAAATCAAAGCCTTAAAAAAACACAAAATACCTTAGGCCCATTACAACAAAGCACCCTCCCTATTTATTTAAAGCCACAATATTTTGCTTTTGAACCCGTGCCATGGGCTAGCGTAAAACGAAATAACCCCGATGGGTTAGAGCTGCATATTGACCGCTACGCAAGTTTAAATGCATTTACAAAAGATTGGACGCTTTACCATGAGCTTTCTCATTTATATTTGCCACTACTGCCTTACTCTGGCTTTTGGTTAAGCGAGGGGTTTGCCAGTTACATGCAAAACGTAATAATGCGCAACAGCGGTGTCATTAGCCAAGCGCAATTTGTTCAGCGCCTAAACGCAGGGTTTGAGCGAGCACGCTTACAAACTAAAACAAAGCAACAGCCACTTAATAAACTTTCAAGTGATATGTGGAAGCAACGTGCACAACAGCGGGTTTATTGGACAGGGGCAGCATTTTTTGTAGAAGCCGATTTAGCCCTTCAAAAACAAGGTAAAAGCGTTGCCGCTATAATAAAACAATACCAACTATGCTGCAGAGCTGCGCGCACAAGTGCTAAAACGCTCATAAAAGAGCTAGATAAGCTCTCACGCAGTAGTATTTTTACTACCTTGTACGCGCAATATAATACGCGTACCGACTTTCCTGTTATTACTAAAACGCAGTTAAATACACTTTAAGTGCTTTTAATAAGTGCGCAATACTCATCATATGCTTTTACATTGTAATTAGTAGAGTAAGTATTCATAAAACCATGTAAAAACGGTGTTTTGTTACACGTAACTTGGCTTTTACTATCTAAAGTACTTATCACTTCATCTACATTAAAATGCACTTCGGTATGTGGAAAAATAAACGTACAAGGTACTTTTGCCGCAATATCTAAATGATTTCTAATTTGTGAAGGGTAAAAGCCAATCAGCTTTTTTAGGTGTGGATTGCCTGTTAATAACTGCGCGCGCCACGCGGCACTTGCGCCTGCACTAAACCCTATACAAGCTGTTGGCTCTGTAAGGTTATTAAATACATTTAAGAGCTTAGCTACGTAATTGTCATGGCCACAGTCATTTATAAATTTATTATAATAATATTTTTCACTATCAAGAGGTTGCAGTTCTCCTTTATAGGGGTCTATAACCTCTGTATTGGCTTGCATAATATCTAACAACCTCATTAAAGGTGCTGTTAAACCATAAATATCGCTGACTATTATGTAATTCATACTTACCTTTTTAAGGTCAAAATCCATGCGTTTAAGCAGTTGATAAAATTAAGTATAAATAATTTTTAAATAAATAGCTTGCACACATTTTTTATTTAGGTTACCTTTCTTCTCTGGTCTTAAAAAACCACCGCGGTTAACCTTTTTACCCTGATCCAGTAAGCCCCGCAAAACGTATATTTTAAAGCTAAGTTATTGTACGGCGAGAACCCCTATTAATACCTTGATGATTTTTTAATATCATCGCAAAAGTGTCATAAAGATCGTCAACACTGTAATGAAGCTAAACACAACATCGTTAATTTATTAACTGCATTTGGCTATAAAAAATAGCGCAGAGTAAATAACAAGAATAAAGTGAGTTTTATTATGTCTTATAAATACAATGGATCTATGATCCAAATTGCCCATCCGGTGCAATCAATTTCCGTAAACAAACAACGTGTTATTTTTAGTGATACACAAGGTTTGAAAAACGCAATGTTCCAAAAAGCAAGCGAAGCGCGCGAATTTGTAAAATGGTTAAAAGCCAACTAAACATTGCGAGCAATTAACTGATTAAGCAGTTAATGTTAATAAAATGTGCCAGCTTTGTAGCTGGCATTTTACTTTGTTGCACTTAATTGACTACAATAGCGATACTTTCATTGTTTTAGGTAGTTGTAGTAATGCTCCGTGCATTTTTGTGTATCACCTTATATTTAAGCATTTCTTCAGTCAGTTACGCCCACACGATTAACTGGCTAACGCACGACTTTGCGCCCTATTACATTTTAAATGGAAAATACCAACACCAGGGGCGTGATGAAAGCGTTATAACCTTACTCGAGCAACAACTTGAGCACATCACGTTTAATCGCCTTGTTATCCCCTCTGGCAAAGTAACGCAAGAACTAGCCAATAAATCAGCCACACATTGCGCCCTATCACTTTATAAAAATGCATTTAGAGAAAAGTTTATTCACTTTAGCGAGCAAAGCTCAACCACGGGCCTTTCACCTTCCATTGCTATGCATAAAGGTTTGGCGCATTCGCTTGAAGTGCCTAACTCAGAGGCGGTGTCGTTGCAGGATTTACTAGCAGAAAAAAAGCTCACATTAGGTGTATCTATGAACCGCTCATACGGCGAGCAACTCGACAGCGTAATAAATAACACCCCCGATGTTGATATTGTTATTCGCCCAACGCGAAATAGTTTAGCCAGCCTTACCTATATGCTTAATTTAAAGCGCTTAGATATTTTATTAGGTTACCCAAGTGAGCACCATTACTTAGCTAAATCTATGTACTTTGAAGAAAACCTAACTCAGCGAGCGATTGTTGAAGCGCCACCGCTAAGTTATGGCTACATTGGCTGCACTAAAAATGAGCAAGGTGCTAAAAATATTCAACTATTAGATGAGCAATTAAAAAAAATTAAGCAAACCGAGCAATACCACCAAGTAATGTTACGCTGGTTGCCCCCACATTTAAAACCCTTATTAGAATCAAGAATTCACGCTACAAAAAACAAAAACGCCACTAACTAAAGTGGCGTTTAATTTAATTTACGCTTTATTATTTACGCACACCTTCAATAGACAGTCCAATATCAACATGGGTAGACGCCGGGCCTAAATTATAATCAATACCGTAATCGGTGAGTTTTAAACTGGTTTCGCCCTCAAAACCAGCACGGTAGCCACCCCAAGGGTCTTGCCCTTCACCTACTTTATCCATTTCAAACGTAATGCGTTTAGTTACGCCATGTAAAGTAAAGTCACCCGTTACTGTGGCTGTATCATCATCGGTAAATTTCACATCGGTGCTTTTAAATGTTGCTGTTGGGTATTTATCCACATTTAAAAAGTCTTTACCGCGTAAGTGTTTATCACGCTCCGCATGGTTAGAGTCTAAACTTGCTGTATCTATATTTACTAAAATATTAGACCCTGTTTGCGTTTTAGCGTCGTAACTGAAGCTGCCATCAAAACGGTTAAATCGCCCGTGCAGCCAGCTGTAGCCTAAATGCTTAATTTTAAAGGTAACAAATGCATGCGCCCCTTGCGTATCAATTACATAATCTGCTGCATTTGCAGTAGCCGATAACATTATTACACCCGATAGAGCTGCAGTTACTAGTCGTTTTTTCATGTTAGTATTCCTTTGGTTTGATCATTCTCGTTAAGGTTTTATCTTTATCAATAAAGTGGTGCTTTAATGCCCCCAGTGCATGCAAAACAGCCAAGCCAATTAATGTACACGCACCGTAGTAATGAATTTTTCCGGCAATATCGGCTTGTCCATCAAAGTTATAATCCAAAGCAGGTACATTAAATATCGAAAAAACAGCGATTGCTCTGCCATCGGCGGTAGAAATCAAATAACCCGCCACTACAATGACTGCTAAAATTAGGTACATAACAATATGCGCGGTATGTGCAATGTGGTTTACTGTTTTATTTTGACTAAGGGGGCGAGGTTTGGGGCTGAATACGCGCCACAAAATTCTAAAAATAAGCACTGCGGCGAGCGTTATACCTATACTTTTATGTAAATCCAGTGAGCCTTTATACCAGCTGTCGTAATAGGTTAGCTCAACCATGTATAAGCCCAAGCCAAATAAACCAAACACGGTAAAAGCCATCAACCAGTGTAAAATAATGGCAATAAGGCCATAAGATGTGGGCGTATTTTTAAACATGTGGGTTCCTCTAAATTCAATAATTTAAGAATATAGAGGGTGAAGAAAAACTAAAATAGCGTATACAAACAGCATCTGTGCATATACGCACATACAACTTGAGCTACAAGTTTTACTAATTAGCTATTTGGCGTGTTGGTAAGGTTTATGTAAATTAGGCTATCAGGTGAGACTTGCAAACAGCTAATTAAGCCTTCTTTTATAAGCTCAAGCATAGCAATAAAGCTAACCACTACACCGCTTCGCCCTTCACTAAGGGTGAATAAATCGTTAAACGGCAGCGCTTTTTTTGCGTTACTCAGCTGGGCTAAAATTTTGCTCATCCGCTCACGGGTAGAGAGGGTTTCTGCTGTCACTTGGTGATGCTCAAATGTTTTGGCACGCGCCATCACGTCGCTCAGAGCTAACATTAAATCTTTTAACTCTAGCTCTGGCAGGTTTTGAGCGGCATTTTCAATAGCCGGCATAGTTGCATTTGCGACAAAAATATCACGGCCT
Source organism: Pseudoalteromonas sp. S327 (assembly GCF_005886415.1). Lineage (NCBI taxonomy): Bacteria > Pseudomonadati > Pseudomonadota > Gammaproteobacteria > Alteromonadales > Pseudoalteromonadaceae > Pseudoalteromonas > Pseudoalteromonas sp. S327. The sequence goes on from NZ_PNDP01000009.1 coordinate 67,693, forward strand.
ACACGGGGGATGGCATCTATATTTTCGGCTGCTTTTTTAAACTGCTCGTATTCTTGTAAACGCTTGATCAGTTCTGCGCGGGGGTCTTCCTCTTCTTCTAGCTCCTCGTGAACAGGCAATAACAGACGCGATTTTATTTGCGCCAATAACGCTGCCATTACTAAGTACTCACCGGCAAGCTCTAACTGAAACTCACTCATCATTTCTACATAACTGACATATTGCTCAGTAATGCTAAAAATAGAGAGTTCGAGCACATCTAACTTGTGCTTTTTTATTAAATACAGCAGTAAATCAAGCGGTCCTTCAAAGGTTTCCAAAATAATTTCAAGTGCATCGGGCGGAATGTACAAATCTTCAGGTTTATCTACAACGGCTTTGCCATGCAAAAAAGCTAGTGGCAGCTTTTGCTGCACTGGCTCACTTTGAGTATTTTTTTCGCCCTGTGTTGTATCACTCACCAAGGTTACTCAAACGGGCTGGTATCGCCACACCCTACACGCAAAATGTGAATATCGTCTTCTGATAGGTCAATAACCGTGGTTGCTTGCTCTGCAAGGTGTCCGCCGTCAATAATTAAATCTACGTGTTTATCTAAACGCGTTAAAATTTCATCTGGGTCTGATTCTGTAAACTCTTCTCCAGGTAAAATTAACGAACACGACATTAACGGCTCCCCAAGCTCTGCAAGTAATGCACATGCAATTGGATGCTCTATAACGCGCATACCAATGGTTTTTTTCTTATCGTTTAATAACCGCTTTGGCACCTCTTTTGTGCCTTTAAAAATAAAGGTGTATGGCCCTGGCGTATTATTTTTAATAAGCCTAAACATTTGGTTATCTACACGGGCATAAGTTGCCAGCTCAGATAAATCACGGCATACCAGCGTAAAGTTATGGTGTTTTTCTATTCCACGAATACGCTCAATGCGCTCTTTTGCTTGCTTATTACCGAGGTTACACCCTATCGCGTATCCCGAATCTGTTGGGTATACAACAACCCCGCCCTGTTTAATAATATCAACCGCTTGGCTAATAAGTCGTGGCTGTGGGTTTGCTGGGTGAATATGAATTAATTGACTCATGATAATGCTCCTTCTTGCCCTTCCCACACTTGCCAAACCCCTTGGCAGTCTTTGGGTAAGTATAAGTTTTTACCTAGCTCTAAATAACTAGTTGGAAAATGAAAGTCAGAACCTTGCGAGCACAGTAAACCGTACTCTTGGCTCAATTGCCCTAAAAATTGGCGTTCAGTAGGCGCTTGTTGCGGTTGCGCAACTTCCATGGCATCGCCCCCGTCACTTTTGTATTGCACAAGTAACTTACGTAACCATTTATTAGACATTTGATAACGCCCTGGGTGTGCAAGTACTGCAACCCCGCCCGCAGCATGAATGGCGCTAATAGCTGTTTGCATATCACACCAATTGCTTGGAACATAACCTGTTTTGCTGCGCCCTAAGTATTTTTTAAATACCCCAGGAAAATTTTTAGCTACGCCTCTTTCAATCAATGCACGTGCAAAATGAGCACGTGTTATTTGGGCGTTTTCTGCCAGCGCCTTGGCTTGTTCGTAAATGCCATCAAAACCGTTTTTTGCCAGCCTTTTGCCAATTTCAATGGCGCGTTCGTCACGCTTTTGCTGCTGCGCCGATAACAATGATGTAAGGGCATTGTTGTTTATATCAATATTTAGCCCAACAATATGTATTTCAAAGCTTTCCCACTTGGTAGAAATTTCTACGCCAGATATAAGCTTAAGCGGTAGGTTTTCTGTTTCGATAAACGCTTTTGCCGGCGTAATAGCAGCCACAGTGTCGTGATCGGTTATCGCAAACACATCAATGTTTTTTTCTACGGCGCGGTTTAATAATTGCTCAACTGTTAAATGTCCGTCTGAATGCGTTGTATGGCTGTGTAAATCGTATTTTATCAAAAGAAAACTGCTTAAATTTAAGGGTAATAGATGTTTATATAAGTATAACAACTTTTTTGACTAAATTGTTTTAAATAAACACTTGACACAAAAGCGCTAAATACGTTTTACTGTAGTCACTTTAAGACACATTAAGAATTAATAAAAATGATCAATTCAATTCAACACACTATTTGGTGGTGGCACTCATAATTTTTGGGTGATGAATTGTCGTGTCTAGCAAATATTCAAAACCCGCAACTATGCGGGTTTTTTTATAACTAAATTTTACGTATTTAATTTTTTATTTTGAGGCAAAAAAACATGAATAACGGTCTTACTCTTACACATCGTTGGTGGTGGCGCCTGATATAGCGGGACGGTAATGATCTGTTTGTAATTTAGATATCGTTATTCAAACCCCGCATTGCAAAAGCATTGCGGGGTTTTATTTTTTGAGGGAATGAGGTTTGATTTTTAGTCATATAACTACCACACCAGGCGAAGTTACTAGCATAACGCAAGTGCGCGACTACATTAGTAGCCCACTTGCACTTTATGCAGCACTTGATAAGCCTAATTCGCTACTGCTTGAATCAGCCGAAATTGATTCTAAAGACAGTGTTAAAAGTTTAATTTTAGTTGACTGCGCGCTGCGCATTGTTTGCCAAGGTAAAACCGTCACGGTAAGCGCACAATCTAATAACGGTAAACAGTTACTGCCATATTTAAGAGCCAATGTTCAAAGCTGCGATGCAACCTTAACCGACACAAGCCTAACCCTTGTTTATAAAGGCGGCTCTAATGACATTGACGAGGCAAGCAAGCTGGTTGCCGATAATGCATTTAGCGCACTACGTACCTGCATAAACAGTATCAAAAGCACCACCGAAAACCCGTTCTCGGTATTTTTGGGCGGTGTATTTGCCTATGACATGGTGGCTAATTTTGAGCAGCTAAGCGACGTACCCGATGGCGAAAACACCTGCCCAGACTACGTATTTTACTTAGCCGAAACCTTAGTGGTTATCGACCATCAAAAACAAACTACCGAGCTTATTGGTAATGTGTTTAATGGCCCAGACGTACACGCTAATTGTTTTGAGGTAGGTAAAGAGCTAGAACGATTAAATGCCCTATGCGACAAAGCAGAAGAGTTTAGTGCGCCTATGCAAACTGGCACCTGCGATGTAAGTGTTGATATAAGCGATGAAACTTACTGCGAGCAAGTGGTTAAACTTAAAAAGAACATCGTTGATGGTGATATTTTTCAGGTTGTGCCTTCGCGTACGTTTTCACTGCCCTGCCCTGATTCGTTGCACGCATATAGCCAGCTTAAAAAGCAAAACCCAAGCCCTTATATGTTTTATATGCGCGATGAAGAATTTGCTTTATTTGGCGCCTCACCTGAGTCTGCACTTAAATACGAAGTACAAAGCAAACAAGTTGAAGTTTACCCTATTGCCGGTACTCGCCCACGTGGAAAATTTGCCAATGGCACAATCAACCCAGATTTAGACAGCCGTATTGAGCTTGAACTAAGAAACGATCAAAAAGAGCGTGCTGAGCATTTAATGCTCGTTGATTTAGCTCGTAACGATGTGGCACGCATCAGTGTAGCCGGCACGCGCCATGCAAAAGAGCTTTTAAAAGTAGACCGCTACTCGCAAGTAATGCACTTGGTTTCTCGCGTGGTGGGCACATTAAAGCCTGAGCTTGATGCACTACACGCTTACCAAGCGTGTATGAACATGGGCACGCTGGTAGGCGCTCCTAAAGTACGCGCTGCCGAACTTGTACGCCAAACCGAAGGCAAACGCCGTGGCAGCTACGGTGGCGCAGTAGGCTATTTAACAGGCGATGGTGCAATGGATAGCTGCATTGTTATTCGCTCAGCGTTTGTTAAAAATAATACCGCGTATGTGCAAGCTGGTGCAGGTGTCGTTTACGATTCTGATCCACAAGCCGAAGCTAACGAAACCCGCGCTAAAGCCCAAGCGGTGATCACCGCCATAAAATCGACTTATGAGGCGGTATAAAATGAGCACAGCAAACCCAATGAAAATATACTTTTTAGATAACTTTGATTCGTTTAGCTACAACCTTGTTGATGAACTAACCATGCTGGGCTGTGAGCTTGTGGTATACAGAAATAACATAAGCGCAGAGGTTATTTTTAATAAAATGCGCCAAGAGGCTGGGCAAGTATTATTAGTGCTTTCGCCAGGCCCTGGTGCACCCAGTGATGCAGGTTGCTTAATGGAATTAATCGAACTGGCTAAAGGCCACTTCCCCATGCTGGGGATTTGCTTAGGGCAACAAGCACTTACACAAAGTTACGGCGGAGTAATCGGCCACGCGGGCGAAACCGTACATGGTAAGTCATCAATCATTAATTTAAACCCGCATCCGGTGTTTGAAGGAATGGGCAACACCATGCCCGTAGCACGTTATCATTCATTAATGGCAACCAAGGTACCTGAAAATATTGAGGTAATTGCACAATTTGACGATATTCCTATGGCCATATATCACCACGACGATAAAGCGTTAGGTTATCAATTTCATCCTGAGTCAATACTTACGCCAAATGGTGCAATGCTACTTCAACAAAGTGTTGCGTACTTAACGCGCACCAACTAATAGAGGACATTATGAGTACCCAAGCACAAGAGACCATAAATGTTCAATACGCTATTGAGCAACTTATTCAAGGCAAGTCGTTAAACTATGCCCAATCAAACGCATTATTTAACCAAATAATGCAAGGTAACATGAGCGAAATAGAGCTCACTGCATTGCTAATCAGCCTTAAAATAAAAGGCGAAGTAAGCGATGAAATTGCCGGCGCTGCAGCGTCAATGCGAGAAAACGCCGTTGCCTTTCCAACCGCTAGCACGCAACTTGCCGATAGCTGCGGCACCGGGGGCGATGGCTCAAACACGATTAATATTAGTACTACCGCGGCTATTGTTGCAGCTGCCGCGGGTATTAATATGGTAAAACATGGTAATCGCAGTGTATCGAGTAATTCGGGCTCTGCTGATTTATTAAAAGCACTGGGCATTAATATTGATATGAGCCCAGCACAAGCTGCACAGTGCCTTGAGAAAACCCATTTTACCTTTTTGTTTGCACCGCATTACCACAGTGGTGTACGCCACGCGATGGGCGTACGTACTGCGCTTAAAACACGTACCATTTTTAATATTTTAGGCCCGCTTGCTAACCCTGCTGCACCACACGTGCAATTACTGGGTGTTTACGATGAGTCTTTATGTATGCCAATGGCGCAAACACTTAAAACATTAGGCACTAAGCGCGCGATGATAGTGCATGGTTCTGGCACTGACGAAATAGCCCTGCACGGCCCAACTAACGTAGTTGAGCTAAACAATGGCGAAATAACGCAGTACACATTAAACCCAAGCGACTTTGACCTTGCAAACTATTCACTTGAACAACTAGCCGGTGAAGGCCCACAATATAACGCAAATGCAAGCCTTGCTATTTTACAAGGTAAAGGCAGTGATGCGCACAATGCTGCAATCGTAGTCAATGTGGCTGCACTTTTATACCTAAGCGGTAAAGTACAGTCATTAAAAGAAGGCGCACAACAGGTACAAACATTACTAAGTTCAGGCAAAGCCATGAACACATTAAATGCAATTATTGAGGTAAGTCATGGCTAATGTATTAGACAAAATTGTTGCTGATAAAAAACAAGAGCTAATAGAGCGTAAAGCCGCGCGCCCACTAGAGAGCTTTAAACACCTAGCAGTGCCAACTAGCCGCAGCTTTTATAAAGCGTTAGCAAAGCCGGGTACGCAGTTTATTTTAGAATGTAAAAAAGCATCTCCTTCAAAAGGGCTAATAAGAGAGCCGTTTGATTTAACCGAGATCACCTCTGTTTATAAAAAATATGCTAGCTGCATGAGCGTACTTACAGATACTAAATACTTTCAAGGTAGCTTTGATTATTTAGAGTTTGTACGTAGCCAAGTAGAGCAACCACTTATTTGTAAAGACTTTTTTATTGATGAGTACCAAGTTTACATGGCACGTATTTATGGCGGCGATGCTATATTACTAATGCTTTCAGTACTTGATGATGAACAATATAAAGCGCTACATGCAGTTGCCGACTCGCTTAACATGTCGGTATTAACCGAAGTAAGTAACGAAGAAGAAGTGCACCGTGCCCTTGCACTCGATGCGCAAATTATTGGTATTAATAACCGTAACCTTCGCGATTTAAGCACTGATTTAGCAACCACCGAAAAACTACGTAAACTCATCCCACAAGATAAAGTGGTTATCTCAGAGTCAGGTATTTACACTCATCAAGATGTTAAACGCCTAGCGCCATTATGTGATGGCTTTTTAATTGGCAGTTCTTTAATGGCTGAGCGCGATTTAGAACAAGCCTGCAAAAAAGTGATTTTAGGTGATAACAAAGTGTGCGGTTTAACCCGAGCACAAGACGTACAGGCCGCTTACAACAACGGCGCAGTGTACGGTGGACTCATTTTTCACCCTAAATCGCCTCGTTATGTTGATTTAGATTGTGCGATTGAGCTGAGCCAAAGTGCGCCACTTAAATTTGTCGGTGTTTTTGTTAATGCAAGCCCGCAGCAAGTAGTACAATACGCGCACGAACTAAAACTTGCCGCAGTACAATTACACGGTCAAGAAAGTGACGATTACATTGCCGCATTACGTACACAGTTACCTGAAGGTTGTGAAATTTGGAAAGCACAGGCAATTAAAGATACATTGCCAACCCCAGCTACGGGCGTAGACCGCCATCTTTATGATACCCACAGCGATACACAAGCCGGTGGTACAGGTAAAGCATTTGATTGGGCAGTACTGCGCGACGCAACAACCCCCTTTATGCTAGCGGGTGGCTTAAATCCAGACAATATAAAAGACGCGCTTTCTCAAGGTGCCCTAGGCCTTGATTTAAATTCAGGCGTTGAAGAATCTGCGGGTAAAAAGTGCCCTATCAAATTACAAAATGCTTTTACAAGCATCAGAAATTATTGAGGTTATAATGCAAAATCCAGCTTATTTTGGCGAGTTTGGCGGTATGTTTGTACCTGAGCTACTTGTCCCTGCGCTTAAGCAGTTAGAGAACGAATTTAACAAAGCACAAAAAGACCCTGAGTTTCAGGCTGAGTTTACAAAATTATTAAACGAGTATGCCGGTCGCCCTACGCCGCTTACATTAACGCGTAATTTAATTAAAAACCCTAAAGTAAAACTTTACCTAAAACGTGAAGATTTACTGCACGGTGGCGCACACAAAACCAACCAAGTACTTGGCCAAGCGTTGCTAACTAAACGTATGGGTAAAAAAGAAGTTATTGCCGAAACTGGAGCGGGCCAACACGGCGTGGCAACAGCCCTAGCCTGTGCATTACTTGGCTTAAAATGCCGAATTTATATGGGTGCTAAAGACGTTGAGCGCCAACAGCCTAATGTATTTAGAATGAAATTAATGGGCGCAGAAGTTATTCCGGTAACCGCCGGCTCTGGCACATTAAAAGATGCGGTAAACGAAGCGCTACGCGACTGGTCTGCAAACTACCAAGACGCTCACTACTTACTTGGTACCGCTGCGGGTCCTCATCCATTCCCAACAATTGTACGAGAGTATCAAAAAATCATTGGTGAAGAAGCTAAACAACAAGTGTTAAAAGCAGAAGGACGCTTACCGGATGCCGTACTAGCCTGTGTTGGCGGTGGCTCTAATGCCATTGGTATGTTTACTGACTTTATTGACGAGCCAAGTGTAAAACTTATTGGTGTAGAGCCTGCAGGTAAAGGCCTAGATACCCAGGAGCACGGCGCTACAATTTGTAAAGGTACAAAAGGTATATTGCACGGTACCTATACGTACATTATGCAAAATGACGATGGCCAAATAGAAGAGTCATACTCAGTATCTGCCGGTCTTGATTACCCTGCAGTTGGACCACAGCACGCGTTTTTACACGAAACAGGCCGTGCTCAATATGTGGGTATTACCGATACAGAAGCCCTTGACGCGTTCCAAGCACTGGCTAAAAACGAAGGTATTATTCCAGCTCTTGAATCAAGCCATGCCCTTGCTTATGCGCTTAAATACGCCGAAGAGCAAACAGAAGAAAGCATTTTAGTGGTTAACTTAAGTGGCCGTGGCGATAAAGATTTAACCCACGTACACAGCGTTTTATCACAAGGAGGTCAACTATGAGTCAGTTAAATACAGATCGTTACGGTAAAACCTTTGCTGCACTTAATGAGCAAAAACAAGGTGCATTTGTACCATTTGTTACCATTGGCGACCCAGGTAAAGAGCAAAGTATTGCCATTATTAAAAGCTTAATTGATGGCGGTGCGGATGCACTGGAGCTAGGTATTCCGTTTTCAGACCCAATCGCCGATGGCCCCGTTATTCAAGCGGCGAATATTCGTGCTCTCGATGTAAACATTAACACGCAAGATTGCTTTGATATTATTAAAGAAATACGCGATTACAATGCAGATATTCCAATTGGCTTATTATTGTATTCAAACCTTGTGTTTAAACGCGGTTTAGAAACATTTTATAAAGATGCTAAAGCGGCGGGCGTAGACTCTATTTTAGTTGCTGATGTACCACTGCATGAGTCTAAAATGTTTAGAAAAGCAGCCGTAGCAAACGGTGTAGACCCAATATTTATTGCCACACCCAATGCCGATGACGATACTCTGCGCCAATGTGCATCTTACGGCCGTGGCTACACGTATTTATTATCGCGTGCGGGTGTTACCGGCACCGATACTAAAGCGCAAATGCCAGCGGGTAACATAGTAACTAAGCTAAAAGAATACCATGCAGCCCCTGCTTTATTAGGCTTTGGTATTTCTACGCCCGATGATGTAAAAGCCGCCCTAAATGCCGGCGCAGCTGGTGCTATTTCAGGCTCAGCCGTTGTTAAAATTATTGAGGCCAACCTAAATGATTTAGACGCGATGACAACGAAGTTAAAAGCGTTTGTAGCTGATATGAAAGCGGCCACCGTGTTGTAAAAGCTTAAAATTTACACATTAAAAAAGGGCATTTTAAATGCCCTTTTTTATTAAGCTCTAAACTTAGTGAGCTTGATGCTTACCTTCTAAAATTTCTTCAATAAATTTTGCATTAAATGCTTCTAAATCTGCAGGGCTGCGGCTTGTTACTAACCCTTGGTCTACACTCACCTCTTCATCAACCCAGTTTGCACCAGCATTGATTAAGTCACTTTTAATGCTCGGGAATGATGTAACGGTGCGGTCGCGTAATTTATTAATTTCGGCAAGTAACCAAGGGGCATGGCAAATAGCTGCGACGGGTTTGTTTTTCTCAGCGCCAAAAAAGCCGTCTATAAACGCTTTTGCGTGCTTATCTTGGCGTAACGTATCTGGGTTAAATAAGCCACCTGGCAGCATAAGCGCATCGTAATCGCTGGCACTGGCATTTGTAACAAGTTTATCTACGCTTACTTTGTCGCCCCATTTATCTTCATCCCAGCCGGTGATTTCACCCTCTTTTACCGACACAATATCGATATCGGCGCCAGCATTAAGTAAAGCATCACGTGGAGATAATAGCTCACTTTGCTCAAAGCCATCGGTGGCTAAAATAGCAATTTTTTTGCCTTGTAAACGAGTGCTTGTTTGTAATGTAGACATATAGATCTCCTTATTGCGTTTAATAAATTGTTTCAATCACCCTATTAAAAGCATAACCGATGCCAATTTTAACCTATTGAAAATAATGGATAATATAAATTAAAGCTGTCAAAGCTATGTAAATCATTTAGAGGGTTTGAACAATCTACATAGCTTAATTTAAAGTGCGTATTAAAAACCAGCACACAAGCTTTGCTTACAAGATGAAGTAGTAAGGCATTAACTAAAAGCTGGGTATTTATTTTGTAGACGCACCCTATTAGCGGGGTGCGCCGAACTGTAATTTTGTGATTAATAGCGCTAACTAAACCTAAAAAGGTAACCGGGCTATTAGCAAGTATTGGTTGCAGGAACTAGTCGCTGGTACTGATCACCGGTACCGCTCAATGCAAGTTGCTATTTAAAGGAGATCTTTTAATGCTTTGGCTGGTTTAAATACGGGTTTGGTAGCGCCTTCTATTTCAATGCTTTCGCCTGTTTGTGGGTTACGGCCAGTGCGCGCTGGGTAGTAGCTTAAAGCGAATGTACCAAATCCATTAATTTGCACTTGGTCGCCTTCAGATAACGATTTAGTAATTACCTTTTGTAAGCTAGTAAGGGCTGCTTGTGTGTCTTTTTTTGTTAGTTCACTGCGTTTGGCTATTTGGGCAACAAGTTGTGCTTTGTTCATTGTAGGCTCCTAAATGCACACTTAATCAGTGTTGGTTAAGCGTGGGAATATGATGATGGATAATTAAAGCCACGCAGGCTAAGGCTTACAGGGCAACAAGTCAACCTTGTAGTTGCCTAGTGTTATGTGGTAAAAACTTCCCTGACTTCTTTTTGTATAATTTAGGTAGTATATGCACGCATTGATTGAATACATCCCGCTAATATTATTTTTTGCGGTATTTAAATTAGTTGATATTTACTGGGCAACAGGCCTTTTAATGGTCACTACGCTTATTCAAGTTGCGTATAGCTACTTTAAGCACGGCCATGTACCTGCCCGCCAATGGCTATTTTTTGCTATTGCAGCGGTGTTTGGCACATTAACCTTAGTACTCCACGATGAGCAGTATATAAAATGGAAAGCCACGTTAATTTATGCCGGCTTAAGCCTTACCTTATTAATTAGCCGTTACGTACTGAATAAAAATCTTGTTAAAAAAGCCCTTAGCTCAATCCTCGAAAACGCCAACGACTCTAAACAGGCGATTGAGGTACCTGAGCCGGTGTGGAATAAGCTTAACTTAATGTGGGTTGCCATTACCGCAGGTATTGCAGTGCTGAATATTTACATTGCGTATAATTTCTCACTCGATTTTTGGGTTAACTTTAAAGTGTTTGGCTTAATGGCCATTACTTTTGTGAGTATTTTGATCACTATATTTGCTTTGTATAAGTACTTCCCTGATGAAGAAGAACCCGCAAAGTAAAACACCTTCGTCATAAAAATGTCGTCTTTGCTTGATAGCGTGTAAAAAAAATCAATCAGAGACGACCTTGAACGCCAATCAATACCGCTGGTTTGAATTTACCCTAATATTTGTTTTATTGCCTTTAATAGGCTTTACCCTTCGCAGTTACCTAGCTAACTGGCTCATACCCGCACTGATTGTTTTAATGAGTGTGTGCTGCATGTTATTACTGAACGACCCTCACTTTAAGCGATTTAGACTCACAAGCCTGGGGCAGTTTTCTGCGGTAAAGCGCCGTTTATTTAGTTTCTTTTTTTTAGGAGCGCTTTTTTCAGGCGTGTTTTACGGGATTATTCACCAAGAAAATTGGTTTAGTATGCCGCTGCACTCATTTTATAACTGGTTACTTTTACTGCTTCTATACCCGCTGCTGTCGGTATTACCACAAGAGCTAATTTTCAGGACCTACTTTTTTCATCGCTATAAACGCATTATGCCCAAAAAAAGAGTGCGTATAGTGGTAAGCGCAACGGTGTTTGCCCTTGCCCATATTGTGTATGCCAATTGGGTGGCTGTAGGCTTAGCATTTTTAGGCGGGCTATTATTTTCGTTTACTTACGCGCAAAGCCGCTCAACCATAGTGTGTGTAATTGAGCATAGCTTATGGGGATTATGGATGTTTACACTGGGGATTGGCACTTCATTAGACTCAGGAGCTATAAGCTAACAAGCTAAGCCGCTATTTTAAACACAAAAAAGCCGCGTTAATACGCGGCTTTTGAAAACTTTTTTAGCCTAAAAACCAAATAACTTAAAGGCAAAAAACTTAGTCGCTACTGTGTTTATAAATATGGCTAATAAAATAACCGGAATAAACGTAGAAAGCGAAAAGTTAACGTATTTCTCCATAAAGCTACCGGCGTAATTAGGTGAGCCTTGGCTTAGCTCATCTGTTAGGCGCGCTTTTTTCCAGCGGTACATAACAAATAAACACACCATTAAACCATTCAGTGGCAATATAGTGTCGTAAAATACATCATAAACAATATCAAAAAAGCTTTTATTACCGCTGCCGTAACTAGTAAACGACGTTAGGCTATCAACCATACCAAACGACATAGTACATAATATAGTTAACACACCGGTGGCTAGCGTTAAAATACCTAAGGCTTTTTTACGGCTGATCCCTTTGCGGTCGCTAAGGGTCGCTGTAGGTACTTCTACAATTGATACAAGCGAAGTAATCGCTGCAAAAAACACTAATAAAAAGAACGAAAACGCCACTGCAGACGCGCCAAAGTAACCAATGTCATTTTGTAGTGCTAATAAAATTTTAGGTAAGTATACAAATATCATCGATACAGACGAATCAGAAAGTGCGGCTGGGTCGGTATTAGGATCAAAACTAAATATTGCCGGTAACACCATTAAACCGGCAACAAATGCCACTAATGAGTCGGTAATAGCTACCATTTTAGCACTGCCAACAATGTCATCTTTTTTAGATATGTAAGAAGCGTACGTCATTAAAATACCCATACCTAGCGATAATGAGAAAAACGCTTGGCTTAGTGCACCATTAAGCACGCTGGCGCTCATTTTAGAAAAATCAGGAATAACATAATATTTAACACCAGCCATGGCGTTATCAAGCGTTAATACATACGCTACAAGGGCAAGCAACATAACAAATAAAGCCGGCATTAAAAACTTAGCGGCTTTTTCTATGCCTTGTTTAACCCCACCCAATAAAATAAGGTTAACAATAATAACCACCACAGCCATGTAGCCAAAAACAGTGTAGCTATTTATAAAGCTGCCAAAATGGCTCGGATCTGCCAATACATCTAAATTACCCATGGCGGTTTGGCTTAAGTAACCAAAAATCCACACGGTAATAACCATGTAAAATACGGCAATCATAAACGGCGTTAATACAGCCAAAAAGCCTGCAAACTTCCATTTTTTGTCGTTATTTGCCAGCGCTTTGTACGAACCAAGTGGATCTTTTTGCGCGTTACGACCCATGGCCATTTCAGCCATCATTACCGGTAAACAAATAAAAGCAACAAACAAAGCGTATACAAGTAAAAATGCACCACCACCATTTTTAGTTGCCGACACAGGAAAACCTACTAAGTTGCCAATACCCACTGCCGAACCTGCTGCAGCCAGTATAAAGCCAAGACGGGAGCTAAAATGCTCTCTATTATTGCTCATGTATTAACCTTGTTATTTTTAAGTTATTCAAGCGACTCTACCAGTGTTGTGCCGCGCTTTTCAAGCAATTACACACTAAAAATAATTAATAACTGTAAACCTAGCTTTAACGGTAATTTGTTCACCAACTATCAACGTTGTGCTAGTATTTGCGTTATTAAACTTAACATTTTTTTGAGAATTACTATGTTGTACATGATTTATTCAACCGACGTTGAAAACAGCTTACCGCTTAGAAAAGAAGTCCGTCCCGCCCACTTAGCACGTTTAAGCGAACTTGACTCTCAAAACCGTTTATTTGTTGCCGGCCCACTGCCTGCAATCGACAGTGAAGACCCGCAAGATGCTGGATTTACAGGCTCATTAGTCATTGCCGAATTTGATTCACTTGAAAAAGCACGTGAATGGGCAGCCTCTGATCCATACGTTGCAGCCGGCGTTTACGCAAACACCGTTGTAAAACCATATAAAAAAGTATTACCAGCGTAACGAACACCCTGAATTTAAAACGTTATTTAATTCAGGGTTGGTTCACTGCTAATTAATTAAGCTGGCGAACGTAAAAGCGCATATTGGACGTTTTTACTTGAGTTTTAGTAGCTTAGTTAATTAGAATAGCTGGGTTTGATCTAGGAGTTCCCGTCATGCGTGTATTATTAACCCTTGGTTTAATTGCCTGTATTAGCGTCAGTGGCGCCGTACACGCAAGTACGACTGTTACCAAAGCAGTTAAAAAAACTGAGATCAGCAAAAAGAAAGCCGTAATACTTGCAAAAGAAGAAACTGACGGTAAAACCTTAAAAATTACAGAACAAGCAAAATTTTATACTGTACGTATACTCAAATCTGACGGCCACGTCGTTGATTTACATATAAATAAAAAAACCGGCGAAGTGAAAAAGGATTAGCAAATGCGAATTTTAGTTATAGAAGATGATTTACACTTAGCAGACAACCTACGTAATGCTTTAGAGAAAGAACGTTACAGTGTTGATTTATGTCACGATGGCGAAGCTGGCCTATTCCATATTACAGAATACCCGCTAGATATGGCGGTGGTTGATTTAGGCTTACCAAAAATTGACGGTATTGAGCTAATCAATAAAGCACGTGCACAAGGCGTGACGATCCCTATTTTAATCTTAACGGCGCGCGACCGCTGGCAAGACAAAGTTGAAGGCCTAGATGCTGGTGCCGACGACTACTTAACCAAGCCGTTTCATGTTGAAGAATTAATTGCGCGTTGTAACGCACTTATTCGCCGCAGTGCGGGTAAAGCAAACCCTGAAATGACAGCGGGTCCAATTAAAATTCATACTCGCTCACAACAAGTTTGGGTTAACGACAAAGAACTTAGCCTTACGGCTTATGAGTACAAAGTACTTGAGTATTTGATGGTTAACCCGCAAAAAGTAATTTCTAAATCAGAACTTACTGAGCACATTTACGACCAAGATTTCGATCTTGATTCTAACGTTATCGAAGTATTTGTACTTCGTCTGCGTAAAAAATTAGACCCTGAAGGCACATTAAACCCAGTAGAAACACTACGTGGGCGTGGTTACAGGCTTAAAAGTCAGTGGTAGCATCGCAAATATCGCTTAAAATAAGGCAAGGATTTATCCTTGTCTTTGTTTTATTGGTGGCACTGCCTATTTTGTTTTACTCGATTGGTAAAGCGTATTACGCCTCATTAGTCGAAACCACCGAAAAAAATCTAGAAGCCCACTTATACTCCCTTATTTCTGAAGTCGACTTTACTGAGCGCGGCATTATTATGCCCAGCACAATTTTAACGCCTGAGCTTAATAACTTAAATTCAGATACCTACGCCATGATTTACCGCGATGATGTACCTGTGTGGCACTCAGAGTCGGCAGTAAACGTAAACTTTAAACCCGAGTACATAGAGCCTAAAGCAGGTGCGGCCGACTTTAGACGTGTGGTTTACAACAATGCGGTTTACTGGCAATTAAGCCTAACGGTCATTTTAAATAATATTGACCAATCTGAGCAGGCACGTTTTATATTACTCAAACGAAACGATGCATTGATAAGATTAATGGATGGCTTTAAGCAAACCCTAGTCGATTGGATGTTTATAATGGGTATTGCGATTGCCGGCTTAATGGCAATTGGATTTATTTGGAGCGGCCGGCCGTTACAACGTCTTGATAAAGAAATAAAAGCCATTGAGTCGGGCGATATTCAAGAAATTAAAGGCTTATACCCTGTAGAGCTACAAACAATTAAATCAGACCTAAACTTATTACTAGAGTCGCAGCAACGTCAAAAAGAGCGCTACAGAGCCTCTTTAAGTGACCTAGCACATGCATTAAAAACGCCCCTTGCGGTATTAAAATCAAGCCCGCTTGCTAATGATGCCGATGCCCAAGAGCAACTTGATAGAATAAATGTAATGATCGAGCATCAGTTAAAGCGTGCAGCTACTGGCGCCTCAGATACATGGAAAAAACAAACCCCAGTTAAACCTGTGGTTGATTCTATTTTAAGTGCAATGGCCAAGGTATACCGCGATAAAGACATTATATTTAATTGTACCGTGACCGATAAAGATTACTTTTTAGGTGACCAAACAGATTTAATGGAATTACTGGGTAATTTAATTGATAACGCCTGTAAAGCGTGTCGCTCACAAGTAGAAATACAAGTCATTCAAAGTAAAACACTGTGCATAGGCATTAGTGACGATGGACCCGGTGTACCCGAGGATAAACGCGAGTCTTTATTAACCCGTGGTACCCGCCTTGATACTTACGAAAGCGGCCACGGTGTTGGTATGGCGATAGTCTCGGACTTGGTTAAATCTTATAACGGACACTTAACGATTAATAAGTCGGACACCTTGGGCGGCGCACAATTTATTTTAGAGTTTAATTACAATGATAAAAAATAGCCTTTTAATCACACTTGCGAGCCTATTAGCACTAAGTGCTAATGTCAGTGCGCAAGCACAGTGTACGCTTGAGCAAAACGCAACGCCAAGCCAAACTAAACGCTATACGCAGTGTTTAGACACCCAAATAAATCAGGCTAAATACAATCAGGGTACTTGGGTTCAAAAACGTAAATATGAACTCACTAAATTAGAAGAGCAAAGCGGAAATACGCAAATACTGATGTTGTTTAAGCGCAGCGTCGACAACCACCAAAAGTATATTGAAGCAAGCTGCCAATGGCGCTACATATTAAAACTGCCAAATGCCAGCCAAGCCGCTATTGATTACAAATTATGTGAACTTGCACTTATTGAACAGTTTACTCAAGTGCTTAAAAAGCCACTTTAAACGGGGATTAACCCCTACAAAAAAAGCGATTAATACTGTGAATTAATCGCTTTTTTTGTATCAAATATTTAATCAAATACGCAATTTTAAGCTATGAAAACCAATTGATATTATTTATCGTCTATCGACTCTCCAGTACCAAGTAGCGTGGCAACCCAGCGCCCTTCATCACTTGCCTCTAGGGCTATTTTAACAATCATGGTAAGAGGTACCGATAGCAACATGCCTACAGTGCCTAATAACCAACCCCAAAATATTAACGACAAAAACACCACCAAGGTAGAAAGCCCAAGCCCTTTACCCATAAATTTAGGCTCTACAATGTTACCCATTACCGTATTAATAATTAAATACCCTGCACCTACAAGCCCGGCTGTTAATGGTCCTTGTGTGATCAGTGCTAACAATACAGCTGGTACTGCGGCAATAATAGAACCTATATTAGGAATATAATTAAACATAAAGGCCAACACGCCCCACAACACAAAGTAGTCAACTTCTAAAATCCATAAATAAAATGCTGCAATAATACCGGTGGCTAAACTCACCAATGTTTTAATTGCTAAATACGAATTAATAGAAACCAAAAAGCGGTCAATTTGCTCCATTTTTCTATCTGGGTCGGCAAGTGCCATATGAATTTTTTTGCTTAATGCAGGCCCTTCAAAAAGCATAAACACCACAGTTAAAATTATTAAAAACATGTTTGCCATTACGCCACCTAAGCCGGTAAGCATATTCGTGGCTACATCAACCATTTTACCTGGGTCAAACATAGAGAGAATTTGATCTCTATCGATTAAGATATTGTATTGCGATGCAAGATCGACCAGCCAAACAAACTCTTCTTGTAACTGGGCTTTATATTCAGGAAGTTGCTGAGAAAAGTCGTTAACTGATTGTCCTACAAGGCCGCCTAAGCTTACACCTAAGCCCACAATGATAAGCACCACAATAACAACAGAAACCCCTTTAGGGATCCGATAGCGACCAAAAAATGTGATCAGCGGGTTGCATACAATGGCAATAAACGCCGCCAAAATAAAGGGAATAATAATAACACTTGCGGCCTTAATACCGGCTAATACAACCACCAGGGCTGCAAATATTATTAAGCTTTTATTTACGCCAGTTAAACTTGCCAACGCGCCAATCCTTTTCTTATGAAATTCGCTTTAGTGTAAGGCAAAAACTAATTAAATGAAATATTTACAAAGTGATCGTTGTTTTTTAGTTAACGTAATAATTTGCATTAAGATAGTTTAAATAGTATACATTTTAAACAAATCGTACACTTAAAATTGGTAAGATTTTTATGCATATTTTTTTTACAGGCGCTACAGGCCTAATAGGTAAACACTTAACGCCTTTTTTGCTGCATCATCATAAAGTAACCGTACTGAGCCGAAATAAAACCAAAGCCCATGTATTGCTTGGTCATAATATTGATGTAGTAAGCAGCGTTGATGAGGTTAATTTTAACCATGTAGATACTGTGATTAATTTAGCCGGCGAACCTATCGTTAACAAACGCTGGACGCAGACACAAAAACAAACAATTAAAAACAGCAGAATAAACCTTACCACGCAAATCAGCGATGCTATTTTAAATTGCAGCACGCCCCCTGCTACATTTATATCTGGCAGTGCTATTGGCTATTATGGCCGCCAAGGCGATACTCCTGTAGATGAGGACACCGACGATGTAAATGATGAATTTAGCCATCAGCTATGCAAAGAGTGGGAGCATGCGGCACTAAAAGCGCAAAGTGATAAAACACGGGTGTGTTTATTACGCACGGGAATTGTACTTAGCAAAAACGGCGGCGCTTTAAGTAAAATGCTTCCTGCGTTTAAAATTTTTGCAGGTGGCCCCATTGGTGATGGGGAGCAAGGTATGTCGTGGATTCATATTGATGACATGATTCAACTGATTTTATTTATTATAAAACACACGTCGCTTTGCGGGCCAATTAACGTCACTGCACCCACCCCTGTTAGCAATAAAGTATTTAGCAAAAGTTTAGGTAAAGCATTGTCTCGCCCTGCGGCCCTAACCATGCCAAGCCCTGTGTTAAAAGTGTTAATGGGTGAAATGTCTGATTTGCTCACTACTGGGCAATATGTAATACCCAAAAAAGCGTTAGCGCATAATTACCGTTTTCATTTTACGGATATAGATTCGGCTCTGAGAAGTTTAATAAAGTAGGTGTATTCAGCATAGATACACCTACTAAAGGTTATAAAAATACTACTTTAAGCTAGGTTACTGTAATTAATATAAGCTTTAGTATCTAGTCTCCATTAAAATAGTCGTTTTATAATAAAAGAACCTTTCTATGCTGCACTTACCAACCGTTATAAGCCTTTCTTTTATTTTAAACCTTATAATTGGGCTGTATTTTATCTCTATTTATCAATATAAAAAACAAACTAGTTTTTTATATTTTGGCCTAGCTTGTACCACCTTTACATTCGCCATACTATGCGCAAGCTTACGCGTGATCATTGCATGGCCGTTTATTACCCATTACTTTGCCAGTCTATTTATTATTGCTTGCCCACTTTTTTTAATTATGGGATTAAAAGCACTCAGCCCTTTAAATAAAAGCATATGCAGGCAAGTTAGCTATTTGCTCATCGTGGCTGCGGTTTTTTTACTCGTAGTTTACAACACCGCAGCAGAGCAAGTATTGGTTAGTTTAACTGTGGCAGGGTTATTTTTGTATGCCTCGTATATTGTTTTAAGCACCCGCTTTATAGCAAAATTACAGCAACGTATGCTATTGCTTTGCCTATTACTGCATGCACTCGTTATGCTAATACAGGGAGTTTTATTACTGTTGCCGTTTTTTACTGCGCTCAACTTTAATTTTGCCTCTGTTTTGCAATTTACTTTGGCTGTACACTTAATACTTGCCACTAGCGCCGCCCTATTGCTGCCTTTTTTAGTGTTTGCCAATACAGAGCATACGCTCAACTCCCTTGCTAATCGCGACCCATTAACCCAGCTATTAAATAAACGCGGTTTAAATGCAGTGGCCAATACGTTATTTAATAAAAATAATGCCGAGCATCCCCTTAGCATTATTATGGTCGATATAGACTTTTTTAAGCGCGTTAACGATGAATACGGACACGATGCAGGTGATGAGGCAATTAAATGGGTTTCGCAGCATATTGCAGCGCTTTTTTCTAACAGCGCAGTTACCGCACGTGTAGGCGGCGAAGAGTTTGCAATTTTACTTAGCCACTGCACTTTAAATGAGGCACAGTGCGCGGCAAACACCCTCAGAAAAAACATTAAAAACAAGCCCTTTAGCTATTACGGCAACACCATTTATTTAAGAATAAGCGCAGGAGTGGCATGCAGCGATACTCAAACAAGCTCTTTTAAATCGCTACTTAGTGCGGCAGATAAGCGCTTGTATATTGCTAAAACCACAGGACGCGACAAAGTTATATATGAATCTGCACAAAACCCTTTTATAAATAGCAAACCGGTTTGCACATAAAAAAGCCCTTCAATTGAAGGGCTTTGACATACACACTAAAACAAAATGATTACTGACATTTAAGCCCAGCAGAGTCTGCCTTATTAGGCACAAACTGAATGTTTGCTACCGACACTGAGGTTTTGCTGCTTGCATGTAAACTAAACGGGCTTGTAAGGCTAGCAAAGTCTACGCCTTGGTTAGCAAAACAACGTAAGTCTACCGACACCGACTGCCATTTATTTTTGATTGATTGATCAACCATTTTACTCAAGGCAATCGCACCACCACACTCACCTGAACAAGTCATAGCAAGGTTTACGTCATCGGTTAGTGGCTCATTGAGTTTAATATCAAAACTAATAACGCCATTAGCCTCTAAATACGTAATGGTATCTTCTGCAAAGCTTGTGACTATTTCAGCACTTGCCTTTTGCTCGCCACTAAAATTAAATTGGCGCGCGTCTTCTTGAACTGTTTTATCTTCAGTACGGTATTTAAGTGCCCCCAGTTGATGAGTACTGCTTGATACATCTAATAGCTCATCGCCAGATTTAAGTAATAAACGCCACGGAGCAACCGGTGCGCCAACTAAAATATCCATACTAGTGAGTGCTGAGTTATCTAATTTAGAGTCTTCGTCTAAATTATCAGCCAATACATTTTTATCGCCATAAGTTAAACCAAAGCCGTACGGTAATAATGGGCTGTAATCGTCATCGCCTTTATTAACCGTTGCTTGTACTGCTGTTTTAGGCCATGAAAACGAAAGCTTGCCGCTAAAGTCATGTTGAATACTGCCATCTTTACCTTTTAAAATAACATCGGCAATACCGCCGCCCTCTGTACCTGGCAGCCATGCTGCAACAAATGCATCTGAGGCATTTAATTCACTGTTAACCCACATTGGGCGACCCGAAATAAATACCGATACAACCGTAATACCCTGCTCTTTTAACGACTTTAATAACGCGAGCGATTTTTTATTACCACGCTCAAATTCAAGGTTATCTCTATCGCCATGGCCTTCTGCATAAGGCTCTTCACCAAATACCACAACGGCTACATCTGGGCGCTGCTCATATGAGCCATCCACGCTTAAAATGGCACGACCACCCGCCTGCGTAATTTGTTTTTCAAGACCTGCGTAAATAGACGTGGCACCAGGAAAATCAGCATTTTTGTTATTTGTCCCTTGCCAAGTAATACTCCAACCACCCGACTGCTTACCTATGTTATCGGCTCCATCGCCGGCAATAAGTACAGTTTGGTTTGCATCAAGAGGCAAAATATTGTTTTTGTTTTTAAGTAAAACAAGTGATTCACGTACTGCTTGACGCGCAACTTCGCGGTGCTGCTGCGCCCCAATTAGCTCAGTTTTACCCGAAAACTGACGCTTAGCCGGGCTTGGTTTATCAAATAAACCAGCACGCAATTTAACGCGTAAAATTCTACTTACTGCATCATCAATGCGCGACATGCTAATTTCGCCAGCTTTGACTTGCGCTATGGTGTTTTCGTACAGCGGCTTCCAAGCGCCCGTTGGCACCATAAAAATATCAAGTCCCGCGTTAACAGCCTGTGCACAGCTTTCGTTTGTACAGCCTTCAATTTGACCGTGGCCGTTCCAATCCCCTACCACAAAACCATCAAAGCCCATGCGGGTTTTAAGCACATCGGTTAACAGGTATTTATTGCCGTGGTTTTTAACCCCATGCCAGCTATTAAACGATGCCATAACCGACTGACTTCCCGCCGATAAGCCACCTACATAACCTTGGGCATGTATATCAAACAAATCTTGCTCACTGTCGATATTATTACCTTGGTCATCGCCATTGACTGTGCCGCCATCACCTAAAAAGTGCTTAACGGTACTAATAACACGTTTATCACTTAAAAAGTCGCCATCGGCCTTGCCCTGTAAACCATTTACAATGGCAGCAGAATAATCGCGTACAATGCGAGGGTCTTCTGAATAACCTTCATAGGTTCTGCCCCAGCGGTCGTCACGCACAACTGCCACTGTAGGTGCAAATACCCAATCAATACCCGTTGCCATTACTTCAACCGCAGTGATAGCTGCTATTTGCTCAATCAATGCAGGGTTGTTTGCCGCACCTAAACCAATATTATGCGGAAATAAGGTCGCGCCAATTACATTATTGTGACCATGTACCGCATCAGTGCCCCACATTGTGGGTATTTTACTGCCATCGATAGAATCATCTACCGATGCCTGATAAAAATCTTCAGCCAATTTTACCCAGTCCATTGGTGTTGCGTGTTTATCACCATTAGGAAAGGCGCCGCCCCCATTTAGGTATGAGCCAAAGCCATATTTGCGCATGTCTTCAACGGTAATATCACGAATTTCTGGTTGAATCATTTGAGCTACTTTTTGCTCAAGTGTCATCGTTTTTAAATAATCTGCTATTTTAGCTTCAATTTTTGGGTTTTGTTTTACGGCAATATTAAGTTTTGGCCAAATTTTCTCTGTTTTAGACAACGCATTATTAGCTTCAGGAGTGGTTGTCGCGTCATTTGAACAAGCCGCTAAAATGCCTAGTGATGCAATTAATGAGGCACGTGCTATTTTATTAAGTGAAAAAGGGGTTTTCATTATAGAGTCTCCTGAGCTTGAACTGGTTTGCTTCCGCTTAAACCATAAAACGCGATAAATAAGTAACAAAAAATAGGTAAAACATACGAAAGTTGAACACCCACACTATCAGCAAGTGCACCTTGTAAAAGAGGCACTATTGCACCCCCTACAATCGCCAAGCACAAAATACCAGAGCCCTGCGCGGTATGCTTACCAAGGCCATTTAACGCTAAACTAAAAATAGTTGGGAACATAATAGAATTGAATAAACCAACCAGTAGTATTGACCACATCGCTAATTGGCCCGACGTGCTCATAGCAATAACCACCAAAATAATAGCCATACTTGCGTTAAAGCCAAGTACTTTACCAGCGGGTAATTTTTGCATTACCGCTGCACCAATAAAACGCCCCACCATAGCTCCGCCAAAATAATATGTGATGTAGTGAGCGGCAACATGCTCTTTTAATCCAGCAATATTTTCTTGGGCTAAAAAGCTAACTAAAAAACTGCCAATCGCAACCTCTGCACCTACATACATAAATATACCCACAGCACCGAGTGTTAGGTGGCGGTATTGCCATGCACTACCTTCAATTGTCTCTGACTTTTCAGCGGCTTCTTTTTGCTCATTCATTATGTCTGGTAATTTAAGCCATGCAAAAATACCGGCTAGTAAAATAAGCATGCCTGCTAATAGTAAATAAGGAAGTTGTACCGATTCTGCATTTTGTGCCGGTGTTAAAAACGCTTCAGAGGCAGAATCAAGAATCAAAAATGCACCAAATGTAGGGGCAACCGTCGTGCCTAGCGCATTAAATGCTTGCGTTAAGGTAAGGCGAGAAGACGCTGTTTTAGGGGCGCCCAATAAACTTACATAAGGGTTTGCAGAAACCTGCAACAAGGTAATACCGCTTGCCAGTACAAATAAAGCAAACAGAAATACCGGGTAATTATGTAGCGCCGCGGCTGGGTAAAAAAGCACACAACCACATGCCGCTATAAGTAACCCCACTACAATGCCTTTTTTATACCCTAATTTTTTAACTATATAGCCACTTGGCAGTGACATTAAAAAATAAGCCCCAAAAAAACAAAACTGAACCAGCATTGCCTGAACATAAGTTAGGTTAAACACCGCTTTTAAATGCGGGATTAAAATATCGTTTAAGCAGGTAATAAATCCCCACATAAAAAATAAAGTAGTTAAAGAAGTTAATGCAAAACCATAGTTTTTATCTTGGTAGTTTTGCGACTGTGTGTGTGTCGTCAGTGGTGCTGAACTGGCCATGGGCTCTCCGCAATTTATTATTATAAATTAATGCAAAAGTCGTTATTAAAAATTGCCGTGTAACCCAGCAACATTAAAGAGTTGACCTTCGTATCAATTAACACTAATCTAAAAATGTAAGCGCTTTCACGTGTAATTAAATACGAACATGTAACATATTTCAACAAGTTTTATTTTTTTATAAACGCGCCCTTACGCTTCATCGCAGTAAATACAGTGGCTATTTATGCATTTAAGGTTTAAAAAGGTTTGTTACTAATGACAAAATTATCGTTACCATCTCATTCACCTCTATTAACAAAAAACTTTGTTTATGGTGTGGCTACGGCATCATTTCAAATTGAAGGCGGGTATGAGCATCGCCTGCCCTGTATATGGGATACCTTTTGCGATACACCCAACAAAATAGCCGACAGCTCAAATGGGCATGTTGCCTGCGATCATTACAATCAGTGGCAAAACGATATTGAATTAATAGACTCGCTTGGCGTAGATGCATATAGACTTTCTATCTCTTGGCCGCGCGTTATTACCTTATCGGGCGAGCTAAACCCTGAGGGCGTAAAGTTTTATACTAATATTCTTGATGAGCTTAATAAGCGCAACATTAAAGCGTTTGTAACGCTATATCACTGGGATTTACCTCAACATTTAGAAGATAAAGGCGGCTGGTTAAATCGCGATACAGCTTATGAATTTGCTCGGTATGTAAAGCTTATTAGCCAAGCATTTGGCGAGCGGGTATTTTCGTACGCGACCCTAAATGAGCCATTTTGCAGTGCCTTTTTAGGCTACGAAGTAGGCATACATGCCCCAGGTTTAGTGGGCAAAGAGTACGGTAAAAAAGCAGCGCACCATTTATTGCTTGCCCATGGTTTGGCAATGGATGTGTTAAAACACACCTCGCCTAATACTCAAAATGGTATTGTGCTTAATTTTACACCTTGCTACCCATTAACGCAGTCAGCAGAGGATATAAATGCAGCTCGCTACGCCGATGATTACTTAAATCAATGGTATATGAAACCAATAATGGATGGCCAATACCCCGAAATTATAAAACAGCTTCCTAGCAATCAGCAGCCTGAAATCCACCCTGGCGATATGGACATAATTTCACAATCTATTGATTACTTAGGCATTAATTTTTATACGCGCCAAGTATACAAAGCGCACCCTAGCGATATATACGAGCCACTTGCACCACAAGGGCCTTTAACCGACATGGGCTGGGAAATTTACCCGCAGTCGTTTACCGACTTACTTGTAACGCTTAATAACACCTACACCTTACCGCCTATTTATATTACCGAGAACGGCGCGGCTATGCCCGACACCATTAAAAATGGCGAGGTAAACGATGTAGATCGCCTAAACTATTATCATAGCCACTTAAATGCCGTGCACGATGCCACAGCGCAAGGGGTTAATATTATTGGTTACTTTGCGTGGAGCTTAATGGATAATTTTGAATGGGCTGAGGGCTACTTAAAACGCTTTGGTATTGTTTACGTTGATTATAAAACTCAGCAACGTACTATAAAAGCCAGTGGCCAAGCTTATAAAAGCTTGATACAAAGCCGTAAATAGTCAATAAAAGCTATTCGATTAATCGCATAAATAAAAATCAAAAAGCGAGAACCTAACATCATGATAAGTGTAAAAGAAAAAATAGCCTATGGCCTTGGCGATACGGCAAGTAATATTATTTTTCAAACAGTTATGATGTTTTTAATGCTTTACTACACAGATGTAGTAGGGCTTTCTCCAGCGGTGGTAGGCACCATGTTTTTAGTGGTTAGGTTGTTTGATGCCATCACCGACCCAGTGATGGGCAACTTAGCCGATAAAACCCAGTCGCGCTTTGGCCATTTTAGGCCCTATTTGTTGTGGCTTGCCCTGCCCTTTGCGCTTATTAGTATTTTAGCTTTTACCACGCCAGAGCTTGAAGGCACTGATAAAATTATTTACGCCTTTACTACCTACACCTTGCTTATGGTGGCGTATACCGCCATAAATATTCCTTATTGCGCATTAGGTGGCGTGCTCACTAACGATGTAAAAGAGCGTGTTAGCGTGCAATCGTATCGTTTTGTGTTTGGTATGTTAGGCGGCGTTATTGTTGCGGGCTGTACAATGCCAATGGTTGAATACTTTGGCCAAGGCGATAACGCCAAAGGCTACCAATACACCATGACGGCAATGAGCTTGCTTGGCTTAGTGTTATTTTTACTGTGTTTTTTTGGTACCAAAGAGCGCGTAGAGCAACCGCCTGAGCAAAACCTGTCGTTGTTTAAAAGTTTAAAAACCTTGATTAAAAACGATCAATGGCGAGTCCTGTGCGCTGCCGCGCTATTTTTACTCACTGGCCAAGTATTACGTTTAACCTTAGGGGTTTATTACGTTAAATACTATTTAGGGCAAGAAGATTTAATTACCTCCTTTATGACCCTAGGAGTGGTTGCCAGTATGGTTGGGTGTGCGTGTGCTCAGCCGTTGGCTAAGCGATTTTGTAAAATAAAAGCCTATATTAGTTTGCAGTTAATCGCTGCGGGCATATGTATTGCGAGCTATTTTATCTCCCCTGATAACATTACCTTGGCATTTGCCGCCTTTATTCTGTGGAAGTTTTTTTTAGATATGGCCACCCCGCTACTATGGGCAAAAATGGCCGACACCATAGACTACGGGCACCACAAAACTGGGGTAAGAATTACTGGCCTAGTATATTCGGGCGTTATATTTTTTATAAAAATGGGTGTGGCGTTAGGCGGTGCAATTGCAGGCTGGCTGCTGTCTTTTTATAATTACCAAGCGCAAACAATGCAGAGCCTTGATACGCAACAGGGTATTTTATTATCGTTTACTATTATACCGGCGTTTGGCTCTTTGTTTGTTGCTTTTATTATGCGTAAATACACGCTCAATAACGCGCAGTTAGCCTCTATACAGGCATCGCTAAAAACTAGTGCTAGTTAACATTTGGTGGGTACGGTATTATTTGCCCGCCAAAATAAAGGATATAAGTGAGTTAACAATAACATGGCCACAATTTATGAAGTGTCGGAGCTTGCTGGCGTATCGTTAGCTACAGTGTCACGGGTAATGAATAAAAACACCCGCGTAAGTGAAAAAACCACTAAAAAAGTACTCGATGCAATGCAGCAGCTGGGCTATAAGCCCAATTCTATTGCGCAATCGCTTGCCTCAAACAGAACCAACAGCGTGGGTATTTTGGTCTCAGAGCTTCATGGTCCTTTCTTTGCTCAAATGATGGCAGGCATCGAGTCAGCCCTACGCGCTGCGGGTAAGCACGTTATTATTACCACCGGTCACAGTGAAGACGATAAAGAAAAAGACGGCATTGAATTTTTAATTAGCCGCAAATGCGATGCGCTAATTTTACATGTAGAGTCAGTCAGTGATGACTACCTAATTGAGCTAAGTAAAGGTAAAACCCCTATTTACCTTATTAACCGATACGTACATTCACTTGAAAGTAACTGCATTAGCCTAGATAACGAACTCGGCGGCTACTTAGCCAGTAAATCTATTGTTGAACAAGGCCACACAAATATAGCTTATATCGCGGGGCCGCAAGTTAAAGCCGATGCCAGAAACCGTTTAAAAGGCCATAAAAAAGCACTGCACGAAAAAAACATCCCTTTTAATGAGGCGCTGTTTTACGAAGGTGATTTTAACGAAATTGGCGGCAGTAAAGGCCTTGAAAAACTACTCAACACGCGTATTCCGTTTAGTGCTTTAGTGTGTGCCAACGATGAAATGGCATCAGGTGCTATGAAATACGCCCGTGAACATGGCTTTAATTTACCAAACGATTTGTCGGTTATTGGCTTTGATAACGTTATATTTGCCAATTATCTTTACCCTACACTTACCACCATAGATAACCCCGTAGAAGAAATGGGTGAAATGGCTGCAAAAATGGTGCTACAAGATGTGTATCAGTATAAAAACTTACACATAAACCGCGTGTTTGAACCCACCCTTATAAAACGTGACTCAACACAAGCACTGCCAAAATAACGCATAAAAAAACGGCGCTATATTAAGCGCCGTTTTTATTAAACCCTGCAACTTATTTTGCTATCCAGGGAGTTACTTTAACTACGTTTTCTATATCACCAAGCAGATTTACGTCATCTTCCCAGTTATCCTGTACTGCAAAGTAGCAGATTGATTTTTCGCACTGTATATGTGGGTTATTAAAGGTCACAGGCTCTTTAAATGTCACAGCAACGCCTTTTTGCTCAGGCAATAAAAACCACATGAGTTTACTAACAAAAAAGCCCGATAAATCTGTTAAAAGTTCATCTAACTCGTTATTAATTGTGTACAACGAATCTTTAGTTAAGCTAAGCCCTTCAAATTCGCTGGCCTCAATTTGCAATTTTAACTGACAATCGTGATCAGGATTTTGTGGCTCTACAACAATAACGGCTTTATCCGTATCGAGCTGCTTATCAAACGGTAAAAGTAACTGTGCTTTATCGGTAAAGTTGAGCGGGTATTCGTTATTTTCAGTTAAAATTGTGCCGCTTTTAATAGCACATGCCTCGTTTGTGGCAATATCGCTAATGTAAAAGTTAACCCGTGCATATTGAAAGTCGCCCTTGTTAACCACTTTTAATCTATCGTAAAAGCCATCGTACGACATAACAAACTCTTTGGCATTGACGGTACTTGCCGCCAAACTTAATAAAATGAGTATGGCGTTAATATTTATAAGTCG
This sequence comes from Pseudoalteromonas sp. S327, assembly GCF_005886415.1. Classification (NCBI taxonomy): domain Bacteria; kingdom Pseudomonadati; phylum Pseudomonadota; class Gammaproteobacteria; order Alteromonadales; family Pseudoalteromonadaceae; genus Pseudoalteromonas; species Pseudoalteromonas sp. S327. Next base: position 96,383 of record NZ_PNDP01000009.1, read on the forward strand.
TTTTTTATTCATCAAAGTAAGCTCTGTTTTGGTTAATCATGGTGTTTAGCTCTTCTATGTAGGCCTCGCCGCGCTCTGAGTACGACATTAAACCATGCGTTAGTGCCGTTGCCGCAATGGGCTTTTGCTGTTGTCGTAAATCTTCGCGTATAAGGCGTAAATCTTTGTAGGCATTATGCGTGTTTATATTTCTAAAATACGAGCTTACTGCTGCGCGTACCGACTTAAATGCAGCAACTTCGTGCGCCGCTCCGCTATTGCGGCGTCTTGGCACCATACCGCACCCTTTTGAATAACACCATTGGCCAAAAAAGTTGAGCCCTATGCGTGCAAAGCGTGATGTACCCCACGCCGACTCATTCGCCGCTTGCATTAGCGCAAGCTCTTTAGGAATAATATCAACACGGCGCAGCGCTTGGCTTAAAATTAGGGTGTTTACTGTTTCAGGTAAGCCATAGGCTTTTAAAATATTAACGATGTCGCGCTGTTGTTTTTTCTCGAGCGGTTCGTTGTATTCAAGCATCATACGCGCAATTTCTAACTTAGCGCGTTGCTGTAATATTTTTTTATTTTCAGCCTCAACATGTGGGCGAATAAAATCAAAAAATGCCTGTTTTTTCTCTTTTACATCAGCAAATTCAGAAAATTTAGGTAAAGTAACATTGTGCAGGGGTTTTTCTTTTTTCTTTACTTTTTTAGGTTGTTCACCTGTGGTTTGTTCTTCAACCTCTTGCTCATTACTTTGCATAAACGGATATGCAAGCGCCCATAAAAAAAATACGCTTAGTAACAGCTTTAAAATGGTTTTTAGCATGTAGTCTCTCTTTCAAACAACAATTATGCATGGGTAATACACACACATACGAAACCCCATTATACCTAAGCCACTATATAAACGCGAATAACACCCTGTGTGTAACCCTTTAAGGGCCACGCTTTGCTAAAAAATGCTAAAGTGGCTGCTTGCGATAAATATATTATCCACCAGCTAAGGTTATGTACTTGTTCATTCGCAATTTATTAGGGCATGGGTATACTGAGCTTATACCGTGTATAACAACGTTTTGTGAGTAAGCAGTATGGATAAGCAATGGCAAAGCCGAATAATAGAACAGTATAAAAATCGCCCTAATGATAATCGCTCCCCCTGGCAGGTAGACCGCTCTCGTATAATTCATGCCGCAGCTTTTAGGCGCTTACAAGCAAAAACCCAAATTATGGGGATAGGCTTAAACGACTTTTATCGCACACGCTTAACGCATTCTTTGGAGGTATCGCAAATTGGTACCGGCATATTACGGCATTTAAAAGCACAGCACAGCGATTTTGAACACTTCCCCTCTACTGGTTTATTAGAAACCTTATGTTTAGCCCACGATATAGGCCATCCGCCGTTTGGCCATGGCGGCGAAATAGCCTTAAATTATATGATGCGTGAGCACGGTGGATTTGAAGGCAACGCACAAACATTACGTATAGTCGCTAAACTTGAGCCATACTCTAACGGCCACGGCATGAACCTAACGCGCCGCACGTTGCTTGGCTTTATTAAATACCCCGCATTTATAGACGATTTATGGCACACCATTCCGAAGGTAAATAACACACGCTCATTTATAAAAGCAGATGATTGGCGCCCCGCTAAAGGCTTATACAAAGACGATGCACAAATATTTGAATGGATCATTGCCCCTTTAAGCGACAACGACAAAGCCCTATTAACAAGCCATACGCCAGTAGATCAGTACCGTGCAAAAACCCGTTATAAATCGTTAGATAGCGCCATAATGGAACATGCCGATGACATAGCATATGCAGTGCACGACCTAGAAGATGCCATAGCCACTAAAGTGCTCACACTAGATGATTGGCAAACACATGCATTACCCCACTTAAACGCGCTTAATTACGATTGGTTAAACACTAAATTAGACTCGCTTACCCAACGCTTGTTTTCAAAAAACGATTTTGAACGTAAAGATGCCATTGGCGAGCTGGTAAATATGTTTATTATTCATATTCATTTAGATGTTCAGCATGGTGATTTTGAGTGCCCTATTTTAAAGTACACTGCAAAGCTAGACCCACAGTACGAGCGCGTTTTACAAATACTCAAACATTTTGTATTTAATCGCTTAATACGCGACCCAGAAATGCAGCAAATAGAGTTTAAAGGTCAAAACTTACTGATTGAATTATTTACCGCTTTTGCCAGTGACCCTCTGCGTTTATTACCCGAAACAACGCAAGCTCTTTACATAGACGCTGAAAAACAAAACCAAGGGATGCGCATAATATGCGACTACCTAAGCGGCATGAGCGATGAGTACGCTTATAAAACCTATCAGCGGTTATTCTCACCAGTACAATAAAAAGCGAAGAGCACATCCTGTAAAGCGTTTAGGTAAAGGTAGAGCCTGTGTAAGGGGTTATTGCAAATAAATAGGCGTTTGCAAAAGCCGTTATCGAGCCCACTCGGTTACAAACTTAGTGCCGCGATTAAATAGCCCCTTGTTTGCAAAAATTTTTCCTGCAAAATCTAGCAGGCCCTTGTATATTTAATAAACTATAAAAATAAGAGCATTGACTATGAACACACCACACACTTTTAACTCCTTTAAAGCGTTTTACCCGTATTACTTAAAAGAGCACCGCAATGTAACCTGCAGAAGACTTCACTTTATTGGCAGCACGCTAGTACTTGCAGTCATCTTTATTGCATTAATCAAGCAGCAATATAGCTTGCTGTGGTTATTACCGATTATTGGCTATGGATTTGCTTGGGTTGGGCATTTCTTTTTTGAAAAAAACCGCCCCGCCACTTTTAAACACCCTCTTTATAGCTTATGGGGAGATTGGGTCATGTTTAAGGATATACTTACCGGTAAAATAAAATTTTAATTTTTATATTATTTTATTATAAAAATCACTCGCAACCTTTTTAAACGCTATACAAATTTCAGCTTAAATAATCTGCTCTTTATATGTTAATTTATTTAACATATAAAAGGTGGGTTATACACTTAATTTAAAAAAACACTGAGTAACAGCCATTATTAAAGGCGTACACACTGCTCTTACCTGTTAACTAAAAGTAAACTTCATGGTTGCCAATTATTTTAAGCTCCATCAGTTACTTACAAACTCCTGCCTATTTATAGCTTTTACCTCATTTAGTCTTGTTAATTAAACCTTGTAACTATATACCCTTTAATTTTAATTGAATGTTATTCAATTGACTCATTTTGTTAATGCGGTTTATGTTCTCAAAGCAGCTCCATTAAAAAGTAGCAGCTATAAAAACAAAAATTTTAAATCAATGGGTGATCAAATGAGGATTAACAACATGAATAAAAGCCTACCGTTTAGGTTAAATAACTTAAAAGTGAGTACAGCAGTGGCTGTGGGCGCATCGCTTTCGCTATTTGGTGCGTTTACTGCCCACGCGGCACAGCAAACACCTCAAGCACAAGAAGATATAGAGCAAATAAGCGTTATTGGCTCACGCCGTTTAGGGCGCACAGTTGAAGACAGCGCCGTACCTATTGATATTATTGGCGCTGAGGCGCTTACCAGTTCAGGCCTTACGGAAACAAACGCGCTACTGAGCAATTTGTTACCTAGTTTTAACTTTCCACAGGCATCGCTTACCGATGGCAGTGATCATGTACGCCCTGCACAACTTCGTGGTTTAGCACCCGATCATACCTTAGTGCTGGTTAATGGGAAGCGTCGTCATAGTAGCGCACTGCTTAATTTAAATGGTTCAACGGGGCGTGGCTCATCTTCTGTAGATTTAAATGCAATACCAGCTAATGCTATTGAACGCATTGAAGTTTTACGCGATGGCGCTGCGGCGCAATACGGCTCTGATGCTATAGCGGGTGTGATTAATATTGTACTTAAAAGCGCAAGCAGCGGCGGCTCCCTTGCGGCTATTTATGGGGCAAATGTCACCGAGATGGATGGTGTACCTCAGCTTGAATCGGTATCTGAGGGTAGCGATGGCAACCTAGCATTTACCGAAGGCGGCGATCGCTCTTTAACCGATGGGCAAACGCTTACTTTGCAAGGTAATATTGGTTTAGAGCTTGGTGATAATGGCTTTTTAAACATTTCGACTGAATACCGCGACCGCCACTCAACTAACCGTGCCGATTACGATCAACGCGAAAACTACAACCGATTAGAAGATGGCTCACTCGACCCTCGCGAGTTTACAGTTAACCGCTATAACCATAACTTTGGTAATGGGGATGTAGAAGACCTATCGGTTTTTTATAATGCAGGGTATCAACTAGCTAACGATGCAGATTTGTATTCATTTGGCTCTTACTCTAAACGTGAAGGTGAAGGCGCTGGTTTTTATAGACGCGCAAGCGATAGCCGTAATATAGAAGAAATATACCCCGACGGTTTTTTACCTGTGATCACCTCAGATATAAACGACTACTCACTCGCGTTAGGTGTTAAAGGCTTTATAAGTGATTGGAACTACGATGTATCGGCTGTGTATGGTGAAGATGCGTTCGAATTTGGTGTAACCAATAGTTTAAATACGTCGTACGGCCCCACTAGCCAAACACGCTTTGATGCCGGTACGCTGACATACGATCAACTTACTTTAAATGTTGATTTAAGCCGCGAAGTGGATGTCAGCTTTTTAGAAAGCGCGGTAAGTGTTGCCATTGGGGCTGAGTACCGCACAGAAGGCTATCAAATAGAAGCTGGCGAAGAAGCCTCATACGCACAAGGCTCATTTGGCCCAGGTGGCGTAGTCACAGGCGAAGATGGCCCATTTGGTGCAGCAGGTGCGCAGGTATTTCCAGGCTTTACACCTGAATCAGAAGGTGACAACAGCCGCCATAATGTAAGCTTTTACATAGACTTAGAAACCTACCTGACAGATGATTGGAACATAGCTGTGGCAGCCCGTTATGAGGATTACTCAGATTTTGGCGATACACTTAACGGCAAAATTGCAACGCGCTATTCGTTAACCGAAGATTTAGCCATACGCGCCTCAGCCTCAACAGGGTTTAGAGCGCCTTCATTACAACAGCAATATTTTACTTCGGTTGCTACCGTATTTGTTGATAGCGTTCCGACCGAAACCGGCACCTTTGCACCAAGCAGCGATGTAGCCAAAGCGCTTGGCTCACCGGGCCTTGATGCCGAAGAAGCCACTAACTACGGGGTTGGCTTTACTTGGTCTACCGACTTTAATTTCAGCTTATCGGTTGATTACTATCAAATACTAATTGATGACCGTATTGTTTTATCTAACAATTTATCGGGCGCAGCAATAGAAGAGTTGCTAGCAGGCACGGGCGCTAACCAAGGCCGCTTTTTCTTAAACGCTATAGATAGTAAAACGCGCGGTGTTGATGTGGTTGCCTCGTACAACTTAATCACCGATGGCTATGGCGATATTGCCTTTAACTTAGGGTATAACTACGGCAAAAATGAAGTCACTGATATTATTGACCCGCCCGCTGAACTGCAAGGTGCTGGGTTTGATCAAGACAACTTGTTCTCAGGTACAGAGCTGCGCCGCTTTGAAGTAAGCACCCCGCGCAATAAATACAATTTAAGTGCTACATGGACCCATGATGCGCTGCGTACCACACTTAGAACTACGCGTTATGGTGAAACCCAAGACCCTTCATCAACGCCCGAGCTAAACGAGGTATTAAAACCTAAGTGGATCACTGATTTAGATGTAGCCTATGCCGCTACCGATAACCTAACGCTTAGTTTAGGTGCCAATAACATTTTTGATGTATACCCAGATCCTACCCGCGAAAATGTAGAAGAAGTCTCTACTTTTTCTCGCTTGTTTGCTTATTCGAGCTTTTCGCCCTACGGATTTAATGGCCGTTACGTGTACGGCAAAATAGAAATGAAGTTTTAAGCGCTAAACATTTCAAAATGTACTCAAAAACACAAAAGCCACCTAGTCGGTGGCTTTTTACTGCGAACTGCTCAAATCAATTAGATTTTAGTTAACCAGCCGTGTTTGTCTTCACTTTTACCCCATTGAATATCGTTCAATGCTTGGCGTAATCGCGCTGTTGTAGGGCCTGGCTCGCCACTGCCTACTTTGTATTCTTTATCGTTATGAATAAACGTGCCTACCGGCGTTAACACCGCAGCAGTGCCTGAAAGTGCAGCTTCTGTGCCTGGCTTTGCAGCACGCTCTAAAAGCTCGGTAACGCTAAAGTTACGCTCGCTTACCGTCATGCCTAAGTCTTTTGCAATGGTTAAAATGCTATTACGGGTTACGCCATGTAAAAACGTGCTATCAAGCGCTTTGGTAATAATTTCGTTACCATCGATCAGAATAAAGTTAGCAGCACCTGTTTCTTGTACGTCGCCGCCAGGGCAAAACAAGATTTGATCGGCTTGGTATTTTTCGCGTGCTGCGCTAATTGGTGCAAGTGCACTGGCGTAGTTACCGCCACTTTTTACCATGCCCATGTGCGGGGCACAGCGCATGCCATCTTCTTCAAGTAATACCCGCAGCGCAGTAGCACCGCCGGTAAAGTAATCGCCAACTGGCGATAAAAGCGTATATAACAACGAGCTCATTGAAGGTGCAGCCGCTTTACCAATGGCAGCCTCTGTTCCTATGTGAGTTGGGCGAATGTACATAGAGCCCGGTGGCAATGGCGTTTCATCAGCATACTCTTTAACAATCTCGATAATCATGTCTTTTAGCATTTGACCGTCAAAGCTTGGTAAGCTTAATAGCGCAGAGCTTTGCTGCATACGCGCAATGTTTGCATCTATTCTAAAAATATAAATAGAGCCATCTTCGTGGCGAAAAGCTTTTAAGCCTTCAAAACACGTGCTTGAATAATGAAGGACGTGCGCGCCCGCATGAAGTTCAAGTTTATCGGAAGGGACGATTGAGCTTTCGCTCCATTGGTTATCAGAAAAACGAGCTTGAATCATCTGCGGCATAAACACGGTACCGAATGCGGCCATTTTAATCTCTCTTGTGTGGTCTATTTTTCTCCATTGTATGACATTCATGCATCATTTAACCATAGCAAAACTGAGGCTTTTTTAATTATCAAAAAGAAATTTTTGCAACTGCTGTTTATAAATTGGCCATATTGCTAAGCACATACAAAAAAGCCGATTAATGCACCTTCATTAATCGGCTTTTTAAAGGCACATTATTTATTTAAACGAGTACCTAATTTATTTAAACGAGTACCTAATAATACGTTTTAATACCGAGCTGTACTGTTTATAAAAACCACCTGTATGATAATCAATACCGTGTTTTTGCATAACGGCTTGCACTTGCGGGGCCACTTCTTGATAGCGAGAGGACGGCATATCAGGAAATAAGTGATGCTCAATTTGGCAACTTAAATGCCCAGTTAAAACATGAAACCAGTGCGGGCCTTTAATATTTGATGAGCCTAAAACTTGGCGATAGTACCACTGCCCTTGCGTTTCGTTTATGCAGTCCTCTTGTTTAAAGGTTTCGGTGTCCTCGGTAAAGTGGCCACAAAAAATAATGGTTGAGGTCCATAAATTACGGATTAAATTTGCCAGTAAGTTGCCTGCTAATACCCATAAAAACAAAGGGCCTGCCAATAAAGGAAATATCACATAATCTTTTATTAATTGGCGCGCACCTTTACTAAAAAAGCGCTGCTTTAGGGTAGAATGCGATACACCCCCTTCGCGGTTTTCTTTCTTTTTACCAATAAACACGCGTTCCGCTGCCAGCTCGTGATACGACACACCCCACTGAAACAGCACACTTAAATTTATATATGTAATAAACTGCCACACATTTTTTAAGCGCCATTTAAAATCATTGCTTAAACGCAATAAGCCATAACCAAAGTCGCGGTCTTTACCAATAATATTAGTATACGTATGATGCTCAAAGTTATGAACGCGATGCCAACTTTGCCCATCGCAAGCAATATCCCATTCATAATGCTGCGAGTTAAGCTGCTTATCGTTCATCCAATCGTATTGGCCGTGCATAACATTGTGGCCAATTTCCATGTTGTCTAAAATTTTTGCCAGCGCTAATAACAGTACACCCGCAACCCATAAAAGTGGCTGAATAAAGCCCAGCATAAGTAAAATACGGCCACTCCACTCACATAGCCGCTGCTTTTTAACAACCGAGCGAATGTAGTTTGCATCTTGCTGCCCTACTTTGCCTAGCGTATCCATTTTTATGCTATCTAAATCGTGGGCTAACTGATCAAAGTTTATGTTTTTCATAGCTGTAACTCCAAGTCGCTAACAGGTTGACTTACACACAGTTGAATTAACTGCTCGCCGTTATCACTCAACTCACCAGTTTTTAGATTACGCACCACGCCTGACTTTTTAATGCACTGGCACTGGTGGCAAATACCAATGCCACACCCGCGTTTAACCGGTAATTGTTTTGCCTCAAACTGTGCTAACAATGCATTGTTAGCATTTACGATATGAGCGCTGCTATTAATCTGTACGTTAAACAGGCTGTCGTCATTTTGGCTTGGCAGCGTTAAACCAAATGCCTCTTGGTAGTAATTTAAATGGTGTTTTTTAGCAAAGTCACACACCGTTTTCATAAAGTTTGCAGGCCCACAGCAGTATATATCTGGGTTTTCCCATACATTTACATGGCGAGTAATATCATCTGATTGCTCGCGTGTGAGCAGTAAAAACGAAAAATGCGAAAACTGGTTTGCTAATGCGCTTAGCTCGTCTACACATTGGTGCGCTGCGGCTTTGGCATAATAAATCAGCGATACTTTTTGTGTGGTATGTTTTAAATGCTCACTAATCATGGCAAGCATAGGTGTAATACCCGAGCCGCCAGCTATAAACGTTGCATTGTTTTGGGTGTTTTTATAAACAAAGTCGCCACTAGGCGCTGAAACATTGCACCACTCACCGACTCGTAAAGCACTGCTTAAAAGGCTTGTAAAACGCCCTTGCTCATTAGTTTTAATTAATAAACGCACCAAGCCCGTTTTTTTAAATTGCTCAGGGCTTGAGGCAACCGTAAACACACGAGTTAATAAACGCCCGTTTATTTCTACCGTTAAACTAATATGTTGGCCAGCATTGTGTGCCTGCCAGTGCTGAGTAGGCTTTAAGGTAATACTTAAAAAATCACCATTGTGCTGCGTCAGCTCTTCTATTTTTGCTCTATAAAGACCAGCACGCCACGCAGGCTTAACCATTTGCATTATGGGCTCAATGTAGCCTGCAAAGCTTTGATGGTGTAAAAACCACTTCGAAAATTGGTCTAATACTTTAGTAATCATCACTATTAATCTCTTGGATATTAAATATTGAATTTGAACTTACATGTGTACGCTCAAACTTCAGCGCACAAGTGTACGCCCAAAAAAATTAATTTCAATAGTATTAGAGTAAATATTCAGTTTTTTAGCGCAATTTTTACGCATCCCTCTAATTTAAAGCGCTGTACTAAAGCCTCAATTAAGGTGTAATAAATAGCTGTTTAAAATATTAAAAACAGCCATACAGCACTGCGGGTAAACTCTTTATGATTGAAATATATATGGTTTTTATTAAAGCGCTACATTTAGCAAAATCATCAACAGCATGCTAATGTAGGTATTACTTGCTTATTTATTGGACAGGACAACAACTGTGTTTTTACCTATAAAAACGATTGCTAAAACATTATCAACGGCGTTTATAGCTGTACTCGTTTCAACGCCGGTGGCAGCTGTAGATTACAAAACCCTTGATGTGTTACCGCTCAATGTAAAGGCCGTCAGTGTGGCTAAAGGGGTAACTATCCCCTGGGCTATTGAGCCGTTAAGTAACGGTGATTTACTTATAACCGAGCGAAGCGGCACACTTTATTTACTGCCTAAAAACTCAGCTAACTTAACTAAGCTCTCGGGTTTGCCACAAATTGATGCTAATGGGCAAGGCGGTTTACTAGATTTAGCCCTACATAGCGACGCAAACAATAATCAATGGCTTTACATAACTTACTCAAGTACCCAAGGCGCTAAAAGTGGCAGTAATACAGCCCTAATGCGCGCCAAGCTTAGTGACGATCGCACTGAGCTTTTAAACACACAATTACTATACAAAGGTGAGCATAACAGCACAAAAGGCCAGCACTACGGAAGCCGTATTGTGTTTGATAACCAAGGGTATGTTTACTTTTCGATTGGCGATCGCGGCTCGCGCGATAAAAACCCGCAAGACTTAACCCGTGATGGCGGTAAAATTTATCGCTTACACACTGATGGCCATATTCCTAAAGATAACCCGTTTGTAAATCAAAACAGCGCTAAACACGCTATATGGTCATACGGACACCGTAACCCGCAAGGCATGTGGTTTGATAAAACAACACAAACGTTATGGTCTCATGAGCACGGCCCACGTGGCGGCGATGAGCTAAACATAATTAAAGCGGGCGCTAATTATGGCTGGCCTGTGGTTAGTTATGGGATTAATTACAGCGGTACTTCGTTTACCGACATACAAGAAAAAGACGGCATGCAATCGCCCGTACTGCATTGGACCCCCTCCATAGCCCCTTCTGACATGTTATTGGTTAGCAGCGATAAGTACCCGCAATTAAAAGGCAAGCTTTTGCTATCGTCTATGAAATTTTCGTTTTTAAGTGCACTGGAAATATCTAACAAAGGTGTTTCAAAGCAATATAAAATTTTAGAAGGAATAGGCCGCGTCCGCAGCTTAGCACAAGGCAGTGATGGCTATATTTACTTAGGCATTGACGGACAAGGAATTAAACGCCTTGAGCCTGAGCAATAAAACCGTTAGTAACCGCAGCATAGCAAATAATGCGTTTACCTTGTTTTTATATAACAAGGTAAACGCCCTACGGCTAAAAGAACTATTTAGCTCTTTGTAGCGTATGGTAATGCTAGGGCGTGTTGATCTTTGATGGTTGAATTTGCAGCAGTATGTTTGGTTTTTAGGCAAGGCAGAGCCTATGAAGTGTGGTTACTCCCCATAAATAGGCGATAACGCAGCATAAATGCCAAACATGCGCTGCCCTTCGGGTTCTGCCTAGGGGCGATAAACTCTTTGTTGCTCGGTTGTTAC
>NZ_PNDP01000090.1:0-1379 GCF_005886415.1 Pseudoalteromonas sp. S327
TTTAATTTCTTTGTTAAATAATTTTATAAATTACCCTTTGGCTATCAGCTATCAGCTATCAGCTATCAGCTATCAGCTATCAGCTATCAGCTATCAGCTATCAGCTATCAGCTATCAGCTATCTGATCTGACCCCGATAAAGTAGACACGGGGTTTTAATTCATTGATTCATATTGTATGGGGCTAACATTTCCAATCGTCCCATGCATTCGCACTGAGTTGTAGTAATTCTCAATATAAAAACGACTTTGTATTGTCATTTCGCTACGACTCAGTTCATTTAGATTACTCATCCATTCTTTTTTGTACTGAGCAAAAAAACTTTCTGAACAGGCATTATCCCAGCAGTTCCCCTTTCTCGACATGCTAATCGTTACACCTCGCTTGTTCAACCACGATATAGTCTCTTTAGCTCGATACTGGCTCCCTTGATCTGAATGAAACAGTAAACGTTGCCCGTTCGGCTTGCGCACATTCCAAGCCTTCTTTAGTGTTTTAATCACTAAAACCGCATTATTAATTCGACTTGTTGCCCAGCCCACAACTTTGCGTGAGTATAAATCTAAAATGACACATAAGTACTGCCAGCCTTCTTTACAGCGCACCTGAGTTATATCCGATACCCATACACTATTAGGCTCTTCAACATCAAATTGACGAGCAAGTAGATTCTCTGTCGTTATAAAACCCTGCTTTTTATTACCACTGGTGTAGCGACGCTTACCTGATTTAGAGCGATAACCTACGCTTTGTAATAAACGCTGCACTCGGCCTTTACTGCAATCATACCCGTCGGCTATGGCGGCTTGCCACAATTTTCTGTAACCAGGTATGCAGTGCTCTTCATTACTTCTTTTTATTAAAAACTGAAGTAAAAAATCATTTTTTCTTTCAACTGGATTCGACGACTGTTTCAACCATTTGTAATACCCAGCCTTAGAAACAGATAATAACTTACATAACTTGCTTACTGTTTTCTTCACCGTCGTGGTCTTATGAATATATTGAAACCTTATTCTTTTAGACTGTCGAAGTAGGCCCTCGCCTTTTTTAGTACGTCGTTCTCCAACTGTACGTCCTCAAGCTGCTTTTCAAGGTTACGAACTTGACGTTCAAGGTCTTTATATGACTTTTCTGGACCATGGTTTTTAAGTGGCTTAGGCTCTTTTCTTGAGGTCATTTTACTTCTCCAACTTGACAGCATATCGGGATGAATACCGTATTTATTAGCGGTCATTTTAACGGTACCGTGTGAGTCTAGTGACTCTTGCACCACTTTTCTTTTAAATTCCTCTGTATGTTTACGAAACGCTTTTACTTTCATGAGAACTGACTCCTAAATAGGTGTCTACTTTTATGGAGTCAGATCAGCTCTATGG
>NZ_PNDP01000091.1:0-3464 GCF_005886415.1 Pseudoalteromonas sp. S327
CCGTACCAGATATTGGTGACGACGAAGTTGAAGTAACAGAAATCATGGTCGCTGTTGGTGACAGCGTAGATGAAGAGCAGTCAATTTTAAGTGTTGAAGGCGATAAAGCATCTATGGAAGTACCAGCTCCTTTTGCCGGTACTGTAAAAGAAATTAAAGTAGCCGAAGGTGACAAAGTAAAAACAGGCTCTTTAGTGTTTGTTTTTGAAGTAGCTGGCTCAAGTGCACCTGCATCAGATGCGCCAAAGCAAGAATCTGCGCCAGCAGAGACTACTCAAAGCGCCGAGCCAAGCACAAAAGAAGTAAACGTGCCTGATATTGGCGATGATGAAGTTGAAGTAACTGAAATCATGGTTGCTGTTGGCGATACGGTTGAAGAAGAGCAATCTATCTTAAACGTTGAAGGCGACAAAGCGGCAATGGAAGTACCAGCCCCGTTTGCTGGTACCGTTAAAGAAATTAAAGTGGCCGCTGGCGATAAAGTCAAAACTGGCTCACTTGTGTTTGTTTTTGAAGTTGCAGGCAGTGCGCCAGCAAAAGCAGCAGAACCGGCTGAGCAAAAGCCAGCGGCTGCACCTGCTAAAACCGAGTCTGCGCCAGCTCAAGCTGCACCTGCTGCTAAAGCAAGCAACGAAAGCTTTGAAAACAACAGCGCATATGCCCATGCATCGCCAGTTGTTCGCCGCTTAGCGCGTGAGTTTGGTATTAATTTAGCAAACGTTAAAGGCTCAGGGCGTAAAAACCGCGTAGTAAAAGAAGACGTACAAAACTATGTTAAAAACCTAGTTAAGCAAGTTGAATCAGGCCAATTACCAGCTGGTAAAGGCAATGCGGGCGGTGGTGAGCTTGGCTTAATTCCGTGGCCGAAAGTAGATTTTGCTAAATTTGGTGAAATTGAAGAGAAAAAACTATCGCGTATTCAAAAGCTGTCGGGTAAAAACCTACACCGTAACTGGGTGCAAATCCCACATGTTACACAGTTTGACGAAGCTGATATCACCAGCCTTGAAGTGTTCCGTAAAGAACAAAACGTGTTAAGCGAGAAGAAAAAGCTCGGCGTTAAAATCACACCACTTGTGTTTGTGATGAAAGCGGTAGCGAAAGTACTTGCTGAGTTCCCAACGTTTAACTCGTCATTGTCTGAAGACGGTGAAAGCCTTATCCTTAAAAAGTACATCAATATTGGTGTGGCAGTAGATACGCCAAATGGCTTAGTTGTTCCAGTATTTAAAGATGTGGACAAAAAAGGCATTATTGAACTATCTCGCGAGCTGATGGATATTTCTAAAAAGGCGCGTGAAGGTAAGTTAACGTCATCTGATATGCAAGGCGGTTGTTTTACTATTTCAAGCTTAGGCGGTATTGGCGGTACGGCATTTACGCCGATTGTTAATGCACCAGAGGTGGCTATTTTAGGTGTATCTAAATCTGAAATGAAACCTAAGTGGAATGGTAAAGACTTTGAACCAAAATTAATGGTTCCGCTTTCTATGTCGTACGATCACCGTGTGATTGACGGTGCTCTAGCTGCACGCTTTACCGCAACGCTTGCAAGCTACATGAGCGACATACGTCAACTAGTGATGTAATCACTACAATATGAACAAAATCAAATCCCAGCCAGTTGTTTTTAGCTGGGATTTTTACTATATGCAATGATACAATCTTTGCACTATTTGTGAATTGCTCTGATTTTCTGCCCATGCAGAAACATGGCAGTTAAATTTTAGGGCAGTGTCCCGTTCAAACAATTAAGGTAATAGCATGAGCAACGAATTAAAAACTCAAGTTGTTGTACTAGGCGGTGGTCCTGGTGGTTACTCTGCGGCTTTCCGTGCTGCTGACTTGGGCTTAGAAGTTACATTAGTAGAATCGCGTGAAACATTAGGCGGCGTATGTCTTAATGTTGGTTGTATTCCTTCAAAAGCACTTTTACACGTAGCTAAAGTGATTGATGACGCTGCAGAAATGTCATCTCACGGTGTTACTTTTGGCGCTCCGCAAATTGATTTAGACAAAATTCGCTCTTGGAAAGAGTCGGTTGTTGGCCAGCTTACAGGTGGCTTAGACGGCATGGCTAAGATGCGTAAAGTTAAAGTTGTACCAGGTTACGGTAAATTCACTGGCAGCAACACTTTAGACGTTGAAGGTGCTGACGGCACTACAACTATTACATTTGATAACGCAATCATTGCTGCGGGTTCTAAACCTGTTAGCTTACCGTTCATCCCAGAAGATGACCGTGTAATTGATTCAACTGGCGCATTAGAACTTAAAGACGTACCAGAGAAACTACTTGTTTTAGGTGGTGGTATTATCGGTCTTGAAATGGGTACGGTTTACCGCGCACTAGGTTCTGATATTGATGTAGTTGAATTTGCAGATCAGTTAGTTCCGGCTGCGGATAAAGATATCATCAAGATTTACCAAAAATACGTAAACAAAAAATTCAATGTTATGCTTTCTACTAAAGTTGTTGGCGTTGAAGCGAAAGATGATGGCTTATACGTTACTTTTGAAGGCAAAAACGCACCAGCTGAGCCAGTACGTTACGACAAAGTACTTGTTGCTGTAGGCCGTACGCCTAACGGTAACTTACTTGATGCTGATAAAGCAGGTGTTAATGTTGATGAGCGTGGCTTTATTAATGTTGATAAGCAATTACGTACTAACGTAGACCATATTTTTGCAATTGGTGATTTAGTTGGCCAACCTATGCTTGCGCATAAAGCGGTACACGAAGGCCATGTTGCTGCAGAAGTTATCTCTGGTCAGAAGCACTTCTTCGACCCTAAATGTATTCCTTCAATTGCGTACACTGACCCAGAAATCGCATGGGTAGGTGTGACTGAGAAAGAAGCAAAAGAGCAAGGCTTAAGCATTGAAACTGCGGTATTCCCGTGGGCTGCATCAGGTCGCGCAATTGCATCTGCACGTACTGAAGGTTCTACTAAGCTTATCTTTGATAAAGACAGTGGCCGTGTAATCGGTGGTGCTATGGTGGGTATTAACGCAGGCGAAATGCTTGGCGAAATCGGCTTAGCAGTTGAAATGGGCGCAGACGGTGAAGACTTAGCGCTTACTATTCATGCTCACCCAACATTGAACGAGTCTATTGGCCTTGCAGCTGAGATTTTTGAAGGTTCAATCACGGATTTACCAAACAAAAAAGCAGTTAAAAAGAAGAAGTAAACTCTTTTAGTTAACTGTTTAAAAACCCAGGCCTCGGCTTGGGTTTTTTGTTTTTATAGCCGTCAGCCGTCAGCCGTCAGCCGTCAGCCGTCAGCCGTCAGCCGTCAGTTTAAGAGAAGCTCGTCTTGACACGTAAGTTAATATGAGCAAAATTTCTTGATCTGACTCCATAAAAGTAGACACCTATTTAGGAGTCAGTTCTCATGAAAGTAAAAGCGTTTCGTAAACATACAGAGGAATTTAAAAGAAAAGTGTAGAAAGAGTACCGAGAC
>NZ_PNDP01000092.1:0-430 GCF_005886415.1 Pseudoalteromonas sp. S327
GGATACTTAGGGCGGCCTGTGGACTTTAAAGTTAACCCTTTAAACTCCAATTCAGCTAGATTTAGTTCCTCAATGAAAACATCAATCACTCTGACCGTATTATCTTCACTGACGTAGTCTTCCAACGATTCTGGAAATAACGTTGATTGGTCACGACTTTCACCGCTTATAAACTTTGACATACTGCCTCAACCCTCAACTGAATCAATAGTCTAATTATATAAATATCAGTATATTAAGTGAACTAAATGTATAGATTAATAGATCATAAGCAGAACATACTTAGACCAAAAGGTGATCAGAGTTTTCACACAGTCTGTGCAATAAGCTGAACTTTGGCAAAGAGCTAATACCAGTCATTCAGGTGAGTCGTCATTAACTTACTAAGAATAAGAGAAAACTAACCTTTTATTTATATGTTAATATAAGC
>NZ_PNDP01000093.1:0-2462 GCF_005886415.1 Pseudoalteromonas sp. S327
ATAAAGCCGCTGCTACTCATCTTTTTAAACAAACCAATGTTACCCAAAGTAAAAGCACTATGTTTAAAAAGTCACTACACCCAGTGTCACTCTTACTAAGTTAATGCTAGTGTATAAATTACAACCATTTATTGTTTTTGTTGTTTAACCGTTAAGCTATGGAGTTGACTATGTCTAACTGGGTAGATGCAACCGTAAAAAAAGTAACATGGTGGAGCGATACACTTTTCAGCCTGGTAGTGAACGCAAGCGTAGAGCCATTTAAAGCAGGGCAGTTTACTAAGCTCTCGATTATGGAGGGCGATAAACGTATTGCTCGGGCATACTCTTATGTAAACGCGCCTAATAACCCCGATTTAGAATTTTACCTTATCAATGTAGAGGGCGGCTTATTATCGCCTAGATTGGCGCAATTAAAACCAGGCGACACTGTATTAATAGAGCAACGTGCCACAGGCTTTTTTACCTTAGACGAAATACCGCCAAGCGAGCAGTTATGGATGCTAAGTACAGGCACTGCAATAGGGCCGTTTTTATCTATTTTGCAGCAACAAGAGGTATGGCAAAAATACACACAGATTAATTTAGTGCACAGCGTACGTTTTAATGCCGATTTAAGCTATCAAAATCTAATACACTCCCTAATAAACGCACACCCTACACAACTTAACTACATTCCGGTTGTAAGCCGTGAGGAGCCACAACAAGGCCTAAAAGGGCGTATAACTACAGCAATTCAAAACGGCGAGCTATTTAGTAAAGCCTCTAAAACCCCAAGCCCGAGTAATTCGCAATTTATGATTTGCGGTAACCCACAAATGGTAAAAGACACCACACAGTTACTTTTAGACAAAAACTTTAAACGAAATCGTCGCAGAGACCCAGGGCACATAACGGTTGAGCAGTATTGGTAAAGTGTATAACAATCATTTAATTGCTACCCGAAAACGCTCAAATTTGTTATGTTGCAGCATTAACAGCGTTATATGTTCATATTAGGAAAGTTATGAAATCGTTATCTATTATTTTTGCCTCGCTTATTGCCACTGTTGCCCTGATCAGTTATGCAGCAGAGCAAACCGAAGAGACTCAAGAAGAGCAAAAAAGTACCGAGCAAGCGTCAAGCTCTACTCAAGCCAGCAATTCACCAACAAAAGCAAAAGATGAAAAGTTAAACACGCTTGAGTACCAAGCCCCAGAGCTTAAAACGCCAACAGTAGATACTACTAAACCTGACGACTCAAAAGTACTGGGTAGCGAAACCCCAAAACCGGTAGAAAAACCAAAAAACAAAGTAGAAAAAGCAGCAGCTGTGGCCGAGGCAGAAAAAGCGGTAACGCAAGCCAAAGAGGCATTAACCGCTAAGCAGCAAGCTAAAGCTAAACAATCTCGCGAGTCGCTTGCTGTTGTAGAGCAATTAGTAGAAGCCTATAACGCACGTAATATTGAACAATTTATTCGTATGTACGATGAAGATGTAGAGTTTTATATTTTTCCTAATGAGCTATTATTTAAAGGAAAAGAAAAACTAATAGCCCGTTATGGCTTAATGTTTAAAAAATTAAAGTGTATTAATAGCTCGCCAATAAAGCGTATTGTGCACGGCGACATAGTAATAGACCACGAACTATCAGAAACCTGTTCAACAGACGAAAACGTGGTAGATAAACGCTCTGAGTTAGTATCGAGCTACCAAATAAAAGACGGAAAAATAATCCGCGTATTATTTTTTAGATAATTATAAAAGGCATACTATGCAGTTAGCAGACGACAAAAAAATTCGCTTAATGTACCGCGTTGAGCCAGGGTGTTTAGGGCCGCAGGGCGCAGATCACATAGAAGACTTTTGTCGTTATGCTAATAAGCATATTAAATCACCTTATTACGGGCAATTTTTGTTTTTACCACGTTTTGACAAACAAAAAGATGAGCGTCAATACAGCGTAAAAAACCGCAACCTATCGCGAGTGCAAGCCAAGGCCTATTTAAACCATTTTGAAATTGATATAGATACCTTCGAAGAGCAACTCGACGAACTCCTCACCAAAGCTATCGATTTATACTTTAAACGATAATTATAAACGCCTGAATACAAGTTTTACCCTGTAGCTAATTTTGCCTGTATACGCCTAGTTTGCTCACCTTAGAAGCGCAGCTTCTCACTAATTGCACCACAGAAGGCATTTCGCGCTACACAGAGAAAACAGGCATTGGTGAGTTACTTCTTTGTGGTGAGATAATCATTTTTAAACAAAAGCAGTGCGCGTCTAACACTAAATTCAAATACTGTTTTGTAGGCCGAATTCTTACTTATGTGATCATTTATTAAATCACTTATTCTCTAGCTCTAAAAGCGCAGCGTCTCTTAACCTCTTTGTGAATAATTGGCTTAACTTGTTTTTCACCACAGAGGCGCTTCGCGCTACACAGAGAAAACACAGGTATTGGTGATTTATTTCTCC
>NZ_PNDP01000094.1:0-1739 GCF_005886415.1 Pseudoalteromonas sp. S327
AGTCTAATTATATAAATATCAGTATATTAAGTGAACTAAATGTATAGATTAATAGATCATAAGCAGAACATACTTAGACCAAAAGGTGATCAGAGTTTTCACACAGTCTGTGCCAGAAGCGGTCTATGGCAGCGCCTGGCTTAGCAGGCTAAAATTAGCGATGGAGGAGCGCAAGCCTGCTGTTTTGCGTCCCTTGGCTTAAGAGTTTGTTAGTCGTTCTGTACAAGACTCATTTGCTCCAACATGAGTTTTTTAAATTTACCTTCGTGAAGTGAATCTAGAAAGTTAGAGATAATATCCATAGCTACTTGACAGCACCATTCTGCAAACTGAGTTGTCATGATTAAGTCCAGCCAACTTTCTTTACCCTGTATCGAACCAATAACACCTTCATCTGCTAGGTGATTTAACGCTTCATCTGGTCTTTCATATTTAGATGAATAAATATATTGTCCTTCACCTATTGTTAGTTCACCTAAAATAACTTCAGGCGGTCTGTGAATTATCGAATTCCTGAGATTTCTCAGTACCTCAAACTCTTTATAAGGAGATTCAGCTTTGTTCCAATGATTGTTTGTGAATAGTCTTTTTGACTTCTTGTATTTATCTAAAGTGCTACTCTTCTCCTGTTGTAAAAGAATCATTTTTTCAAATAACACTTTTTCTTGAGGTGTTCGCCTTCCACCGCAGAACAATTCACTTGAGCCTATTGTTTCGTTGATAAAAGCTTCAAGACAATTAAAACTAAAAATCAATGAAACAATAGCTTGCTCAGGACTTTCAGCCGTGTCTTGAGAGGCTTTCTTTGCTATCTCAAATAGTAGTTTATGTGCAAAATATACATTCTTTGAATATACTTTCTTACCTTCTATTGACACAGTTCTCTCCCTAAACGGCTAACGCCGTACCAAATAGCACAAAATGCTTGGCTAAAATTGAGTGAAGCGAATAGCCCGCATTTTTTATTTATGTTTAATTGGTTGTTATAACGCTTTTTCTTAAAACCAAGCATCATCTTTGTGCACATAGACGCCATCAGAAAGGTAAACATAATCGTCTGGATTAGTTAAATCATCTCCGCCATCTTTTACATCCAGAAGTCGCATATGTTTTTCTACAACTTCTGATGACACTCTTTGCCAACGGGTGTCATAACCTTCAGAGGTTTTGGCTTTGTAACCAAATCTTTTACCACTTTTTTCATTGGTTATGATTACGATATCCCCAACTTCTGGATTAGGACATGCTTTATGCATTTTTTCACGCCAAGCCTGTAAATCCCCCGATATTGATCCGCTAGGATCTGGAACCCAACTTCCATCATCTTTAATTATTGTGGTCATAGTTGACTCCGATATGCTCAAATGTTGCTAAGCGTTTTAACAGCTTTATTAGAGGACACTTTCCCTATTTTAACGCGAAGACGTCCTTATTTTATGAACTTACATTAATAGCAAATAGCTTAAGTTATTGCTAGCTATAAATATTACGCTTTAAGTAGCTTATATAAACATATAAAAAAAAGGTAAGTTTTCTCTTATTCTTAGTAAGTTAATGACGACTCACCTGAATGACTGGTATTAGCTCTTTGCCAAAGTTCAGCTAAGTGCCCAGACTGTGTGAAAACTCTGATCACCTTTTGGTCTAAGTATGTTCTGCTTATGATCTATTAATCTATACATTTAGTTCACTTAATATACTGATATTTATATAATTAGACTATTGATTCAGTTGAGTGT
>NZ_PNDP01000095.1:0-46898 GCF_005886415.1 Pseudoalteromonas sp. S327
CTTTTAGCTTTTAGCTTTTAGCAGAAAGTGTTGTTTTTTTATTCAACAAATCAAATTTGGTTTGAATATTTGCTTGCGATGCACTGATGTGTCGTTTCATCAGCATTTCAGCAAGTTCACCATCGTGGTTTTCTATCGCGTTAATAATGGCTAAGTGCTCGTCAAACGCTTTTGATACGCGCGGCCCTACCATGCCCATTTGTACACGGTACATACGTATTAATTGGTAAAGCTCGTTACATAACAAATGGATTAAATGGGCGTTTTTGCTGCCTTTAATAATGCGATAGTGAAAGTCTAAATCGCCCGCTTCTTGATAGTACGACTCCCCCTCTTTAACGCGCTGTGTTTGCAAATGTTGGTTAAGTAATTGCTTTAAGCCTTTAACTTCGTCAGCAGCCATATTGTCGGCAGCTAGCCTACATGCTAAGCCTTCAAGCGAGCTGCGTACTTGGTATACTTCAATTAAACGCTCTGCGGTTAGCGCCACTACTCGGCAACCTACATTGGCTTTACGCTCCACTAAGTAACAGCTTTCTAAGCGATTAAGCGCTTCTCTAAGCGTCGCACGGCTTACACCGTAGCGCTTTGCAAGCTCAGGCTCCGATATTTTGCTACCCTGCTGTATGCTGCCTTCTACTATTTCACGGCGCATATCAACAAACACTTGATCAGATGCTGTAGTAATAGGTGTATCGTTTAAAAAAGGTTGCGTCATGGCTTTATAAATAAATTGTCGACAATTGATGGGTTAACTATGTGCTTAATAAAAAAACATGTCAACCCCACCTAAGGTAAAAATGAGTAAAAAACACACTTATTGTCGACACTGTTAATCTAAAGTCGTATAAAATTGCTTTAACATTAAACTAAAAACACAATATGTCGACACACTAATAAATTATAAAGCCGCTATTTAACACTGAAATAGTGCGTTAAAAGTGCTAATATCGCGCTTTATTTTTAATGTACGAGCCAACGCGTGAACGCCAACACTTTTATTCCTGAGCATTTTATTGACGACGTAAAAACCTATTTACCTGCGCACCTCAATTTAGACGACTTTATAAACGCGTGCCGTCGCCCTCTCAGAAAATCTATTCGTGTAAATACATTAAAAATTAGCGTTGCCGAATTTAAACACCGTGCAGAGAAAAAAAACTGGCAACTTACACCAATACCTTGGTGTAGTGAGGGTTTTTGGCTAGAACGCCCAAGCGATGAAGAACAAAACTTAGCATTAGGCAATACCGACTTACATTTAAGCGGCGCCATGTACGTACAAGAGGCAAGCTCAATGCTGCCGCCTATGGCACTAAAACAAAGTATTGAAAGCTCAGATTTACAAGATAGTTACGTACTTGATATGGCATCAGCGCCTGGCTCTAAAACTTCGCAACTTGCCGCAATAATGAATAACCAAGGCGTACTTGTTGCCAACGAGCTTTCGTCATCACGCTTAAAAGTACTTAGCGCTACGCTTAAGCGTATGGGCGTTGGTAACTGTGCGCTTTCGCATTTTGATGGCGTCATATTTGGTAATTATATGTTTGAATGCTTTGATAGCATTTTGCTTGATGCACCCTGCTCTGGTGAAGGTACCGTACGTAAAGATGCCGACGCACTTAAAAACTGGTCAATAGAATCAAATATAGAAATTGCTCAAGTTCAAAAAGATTTAATCAAAAGCGCTTTTTACGCATTAAAACCAGGCGGTACATTGGTGTATTCAACCTGTACGCTTACCCCGCTCGAAAACCAACAAGTATGCGACTATCTACTGAATGAATTTGGCGACTATATTGAGCCGCAATCGCTAAGTGATTTATTTAAAGGGGCAGAAAAAGCCACAACCGCCGAGGGCTATTTACATGTGTGGCCGCAAACATTCGACAGTGAAGGCTTTTTTATCGCTAAGTATAAAAAACTCGCAAGCTGCAATAACCCAACCCAAAGCGTGAAAAAAGGTGCGTTTCCGTTTAACGAGTTTGATAAAAAACAAACCAGTTCTTTTATGAGCGAGCTTAAAAAACAGTTTGGCTTAAATGCGCTTCCAGGTAAGTTAATGCAGCGCGATAAAGAACTGTGGTTATTTCCTGATGGGTTTGAAGCCGTTCAAAACAAAATAAAATACGCACGTTTAGGTATTCAACTAGGTATTATTCATAAAAACGGCGTAAGACTAACTCACGAGTTTGCTACCGTTTTTGGTAATGAATGCAAAAGCAATACGTATGCTTTAACAAACGAGCAAGCAAACGACTACTTTAATGGTAAAGATATACGCCTAGAAGACGTTACAAAAGCCAGCGGCGAAGTAGTACTAACCTTATGTGGCTGCCCGATAGGACTAGGTAAATGGCAAAAGAATAGGATCAAAAACTCTTTGCCACGCGATCTTGTGCAAAATACCCAGTTAATAAGCTGGGCATAAAACACTCAACACAAAGGGTAACCTGTGCACAATATTATTAAGTCTTTGTTATCATTTGCGGTTAATAAACAAACAAAATTTAGAGTTTTGCAAATTAGTTAACTACAATTACAGGTACTTTCTTCTTCTCCCTAAGAATTGCGAAAGTGTATTTAGTTAGCGCAAGGCTCAACTAAGAGCCATTTGTAGCCCAGAGCTGATGACAATGGCTCTGGGCGTTTTCTCAAGAGTGGTTTACTTAGTTTAATATTAATCATAGGCCCTCTTGATTGATTCAACCTAACCTACTCCCCTCAAGAAGTTAACCCGACCTTAAGTAAACATTGTTAAGTATTGACTTATAATTTAGAAATATTTTCAATATGCTTAGAGATAAGTTTTATATAATCTTTTTAAAATTAGTTATATAGTAACTTTAAATAGGGTTTTATTCCGTAGGCGGATCACTTTAAAGGACTAAGTTTTGAAAAAAAGATTTGAAGCACTTGATTCATTTAGGGGCATTTGTGCAATCTCAGTCGTGATTTTTCACATGCACTTTGTTAACTCAATAACTGAATTGGATTTTTTTAGAGGTAGTGCAATATTTGTAGAGTTCTTTTTTATTTTAAGTGGCTTTGTTTTGGCACATAGCTACGGCGAAAAGAAAGATCTAAATTTTAACGCATTCATTAAAGCCCGTTTTTTTCGCATATATCCACTACATATATTTATGTTAGCTATATTTATCCTTCTAGAGCTTGGGAAGTTATTTGCCTATAAACTAGGAGGAATTTCATTTAATAATTTACCTTTTACAAATGACACATCAGTTGAACAAATTCTCCCTAACCTACTATTGATACACTCTTGGACTCCTTTTAGTGACCCTCTAAGCTTTAACTACCCATCATGGAGTATAAGTATAGAATTCTATAGTTATGTTTTGCTCTTTTTTACTATAGCCTTTTTTAAAACCAGTAAGTCCATTGTTTGGTTCTGTATATCAGCTATCGCTTTCAGCCTTATATATTTTAAATCGGATATATTAGTAGAGAGTGTTTTGAAAGGGTTATCTTGCTTTTTTGGTGGTACTGTAATTTATTTACTTTTCAAAAAATCTTCACATTTTAAATTCCCCCCTGCATTAGCTACAGTAATAGAACTATTACTCTTATTTCTGATAGTCCAAGTCGTGATTGTTAACTTTAAATATAAATCCTTAATTGCTCCAATACTATTCTTATTAACTGTATTATTTTTTGCATATGAAGCAGGCTTACTATCAAAATTTTTAAAACTTAATGCTTTTCAAACTATAGGCAAGCTATCTTACTCAATATATATGACCCATGCGGCAATATTATTCATTTTGACTTCGATAGGTATAATTATTCAAAAAATAACAGGGATAAATGTAGCGCCAACTATAAGCTCACAACGGTACTTAGACTTAGGAGGAGCGGAAGTTAACAATGTATTTATTTTACTTACATTGGCTGTAATTATTTATATTTCGAAAATAACTTACAATACCATAGAAAAAAAAGGCCTAGCTTTAAATAAAAAGTAATTTTTTATAATACAAAACAATAGCTTAGACACAGCTCTATATGATTTTAGAAATTAATAACTCTTGTTAAAATTGATAAGCTTATCTTGAAATTATTAGTACTCATTTACAATACATTCCAAATGTGGAACTTTTTTTCACAGATTTGAATTCACTTCCAAACTGTAGTGACATGCACAATAATGTTACTTTATTAATTTGGTTCGCAATTTCAAAAAGTTGTTCGAGCTTCTCATCATATTGCGCAGCTAAATTTAACTCATTCATATATTGAGCTTTGAAATTAGGAGGAAGTTGAGGCCAATTAATTAATGCTATCTGAATGATGCCTGATCTTACTTCAAACTTATAAGGGCCCGTTTTTTTAGCTTGATCTATATACCTTAATACTCGCTGAGAAAGCCCTTCTTGACTACTGACTACTTTTGCAAGTTCAATCCACGTTTCAGACCAAGCTTGTCTATTTTGAAGTGAAGTTAAAAGCGCGTGTTCAATATCATTGAAAGAATATGACATATCCTCACTTTTCATATCCTTTAAAGTCAATCCAAGCATTTTTACATAAGCGCTGAGGTGCCAATAATGTGCCTGAGTAGGCTCAAGCTTTAAAGCTAAGTTAATTGCATCATCAGCAAACTTTAGCTCTGCAGGAGTCATTAATGCTTTAGACTGCTTTAGAGTATTGACAGCCTTAAAATACCACACATTAGCACGCATGCTATTTACGCTCTCAATGCTAATAACAAGTATTATAATACCAAGGAGAAAAATATTAACTAACTGCTTGGTCTTAGCCATTAAACAACGTGCTCGTTAAGTGTTTTGGATTATTTACGAATAAATCTTCCGCTTTGTCCTCACCCAATAATTGTTTCACTATTTTTTTTGCATTGCTTAATATGGGTGGACGTCTTTTGATTGAGTGTGCATCGGATGCTATATACCGTACTAAGTTATTTTCGAGCATATTAATACTAATCGCTTTTGCACTTTCGCCCCAGGCCCCCTCTAAACTTGAAGCGGTTAACTGAAAGTCGCATCCTAATTGATTTAATCGTTCAATATAAAAGGGGTTTGCTTGAATCTCTCTATTGCGCTCTGGGTGAGGAATAATGACTTTAATACCTTGCTTTGCAAGCCAATTAATGAACTTATCATAACCTTGCGGTACATGTGAGTGAGGTAGTTCCAATAATATATAATTATCAGAACCAAGAGAGCCAATAAACGGTAGCTTATTTGATAAAACCAATGCCATTAGCTCAATATCAAGCCTAACCTCTGCAGCAACTGCCAGCTGCATTTTGATACCTGCTGCCAAAGCCCCTGCCTTTAATTTTGCAATATCAGTATAAAGGTGGGAAACCGAATTATCAAAACGCCCAATATGAATATGCGGTGTGGCCACCATGTGCGTTATGCCGTCATCTTGAGCCACTTTCAAAAGAGCTAAAGACTCTTGTAAATCTTTAGCGCCGTCATCTAGACCAGGCAAAATATGTGAATGGATATCAAACATACGCGATCACCTACTAAGAACTTGATTGAGCTGGCTTTTGCGAATAATCGTAATAATCGTAATACCCATGGCTGTGCTCATCTTTTCTTTTACTAATATCAACTTGGTTTAATACTATTCCAGCAACATGGGCCTTAGCTTCAAATAAACGCTCAACCCCAGCCTTAATTGGTTTGATGCGTGTAACATCAGATTTAACAACGTAAATAACAGAGTCAGAACTTTTAGCAATTACTAAAGCATCACTTACCGCTTGTGTTGGTGGAGTATCAATTATTATGTGGTCATATTTTGTTTTTAATACCTCAAGCACTTCATTAAAACGTTGGCTAGATAAAAGCTCAAGCGGATTAGCTGGAATTTGTCCGCTCGGCATAATAGCCACACCAGACTGCCCATCTACATGTACGCACTCGCTAAAATGCTCTGTACCTACTATTAAGTTACTCAAGCCGGGGTGGAATACAGGGATATCAAAGCGCTTCGCGATACTTGGTTTACGTAAATCCGCATCAATTAATAACACTTTACCCATCTGCGCTAATGACATTGCTAAATTAGCTGAGGTCGTCGTTTTACCTTCACCGGGAGTGCTTGACGTGATTGCAATTACTTTAAGTTCACGATCAAGCTGAGTTAACAGTAAGCTTGTACGAAAAGTACGAACTGATTCAGCAAAAAGTCTGTATTTTTCATCTAAATATGCATGAATAGGAAAAGTACTTTTCCTAGGTGTTTTCACATGAGGTAGTAAGCCTAACATGCGCTGAGCAATTTTATCTTCTACATCACTTTTTGTTTTTACAGTATCGTTTAACGCATCAAATACAAAACTCATTACAGCAGCAAAACAAAAGCTACCAACAAAAGATAAAATAATAATTAATTTTTTATTCGGTTTTGATGGACTGTTCGGAGCGTATGCTTTATCTGTAAAGCGAGCGGCAGCCGAGCTAAAATCGCTTGTAACTTCAGTTTCTTTCGAACGAGATAAAAACGTGTTAAATATATTGCGGTTAGTCTCTACCTCACGTTTTAATTGATTATATTTTGTTTCTTTACGAGTGATGTCTTGGTATTCAGCGCGTATTTTTATCAAATCACGCTCAAGTGCGCTTACTGTACGCGTTATACGATTGAGTTCCTTTTCAATACCAGTAACAAGCCCTTTAATTTGCTTATTGAGGTTACTCTTAACGGTAGCAAGTTCTGCTTTTGCGGAGATTATTTTAGGGTGCTTTGGCCCATACACTTCACCTAATTCACTTAGCTTTCTCTCAACAATAACAACGTCTCGTTTTACATTTTGTATGACTTGGTGCGAAGTAATTTCGGGCATACTTCCTAATAACTCTAAATTATTATTGCCATATTCACTAATTACTCGATTGATACTTTGTAAATTATTTTTTTCATTACGAGCAACTATTAATTGCTGTGATATTTGTTCTAGCTCTTGTGTTGCAAGCCCAGCTATACCTTCAATATCCACTAGCTCTTGCTGCTCACGGTAAGCTTGCAGACGTACTTCAGAGTCATCTAACTGAATACGTAATTGAGATAATCGGGTGTTCAACCAACTGGAAGCCTGCTGTGTGATTCCCATTTTAGCTCGCATTTGACTATCTATATACACTTGCCCAACAGTATTGGCCACCAGCGCTGCTAACTTAGGGTCGCTCGATTCAAAGCTGACACGTACCAATTGTGTATTTCGAATTGGAGATACTGACAAGCGTGATTTAAAAGCCCCTAATAAGCTTAGCATTTCACGTTCGGCTTGCTCATCAGACGAGTAAATAGTGGCTTCTTTTTTATTAATGGGTAAATATGGTTTTAACTCTTGTTTTATTAGTGTCTTTAATTGATTGAAAGCGCTAGGCTTAGCTATAAAGTCTGGATGGCTTTTTAACTCAAGCTTGCGGATAACTTCGCGAGCGATACTATCTGACTTTATTACTTCAAATTGTGTGAGGTAGTATTCTTTTTGATTAGAGTCGAGTCCATATATTTCTTCAAAGCTAACTGCCTTAGCTTGTTCAGCCTCAATAAGTAGCGTAGCTGTTGCAATATATTTTGGTACTAAAGTGAAAGTTATCATGATCGTGAGCAAAGTAATCACACTAGCAAAACTCATAATGCGCCATTTTGCACGCATAACTACTTTTAAATAGGAGCCTAAATCAATAATATCTTCATTATTATTTTTTTCATTTATTTCGTTCATTCATTACTGCCTTGTAAACTGCTTTAAAACAAGCGTTGTTCTATTTTAATTGTATCGCCCGCTGCAATTTGGCTGTTTAAATTTCCCTTTTGTTGCTGCTGTTTTGTTTGCTCTTTAAATATAAAAATTTTATCGACAGATGCTCGCTCAGTTAAGCCGCCAGCAAGTGCTATAGCTTGATTCACAGTCATAGCAGGTTGATAAGGGTAAGCACCAGGATTTTTAACTTCACCATGAATATAGAAGGGTCTGTACTGAATTACTTGTACATAAACATTGGGGTTAACTAGATAATTTGGGCGTAAACCTTTAGCAATTACATGTTCAACCTCTGAGGTATTAAGTCCTGAAAGCGTTACTTTTCCTAAAAACGGATAATTAACCTCCCCGCTATTGCCAAGGAGTGCTGTCACCGTTAAGTCAGGTTCGCCGAATACCTTAATTTCTACTTTATCACCAGCACCTAAGACATAATTTTTGTCACTTTGGGCAAAGCAAACATTACAAACTAGAGATAGTACTAAAAAAAAAACAAACTTCATTTATTAGCCTTTAATGCAAATGTAAAATTAATTCCTACAGTTACTCTGTCATATTCAATTAAATATTGACTAGAGTTTTTATCAACAAAGTCTACGTATGTGGAAACCATACCAAATTTATTTGCCATATAACTTATACCCAAGCGAAGATTTTTAGTTTTATCTTCTCGGCCAATGTTTCCTGTATACTGTTCATTCATATAACTAACTCTAGCAAGTGAGCTTAGTTTATTGCTCCAATCATGACTCCAGTCCACACCATATAGACTTTCTTTAATATAATCCCCTTGCACAAGAGGATCCTTTGCTGAACGACTGGTTCTTAATTGCAGCGTAGAATAACTAAGCGGTTTCCAACTGACAGAAGCCTCCCAGCTTAAACCACTAAAACTCTCACGCTCATTAGCTTCAAAGTCTTTATTCTGATAACCTAACTTGAATGTTCCTGAAGTTATTGCTGAAGCGTCCCACTGTATGCCTCCAAGAATTTTCAGGTCGTTGCTATCTCTCGTTACACCACTACTGGCTAATACGTCATAACGATAGTTTTCTTGTTTAGCCTCTATAAACATTCGAGTAGCTGCTTGAGTATTATAATAACCAGTAATACCAACTAAATATTTATCGTAGTCGCGATATTGTGAGAGCTCTCTAAAATTTTGATATTCTTTACTGAAATACCCCCCCTCAAATGCAATTAACGCTTTGGCGCTTTGCGCACCATATTCGTAACGAGCAGAAGCATTTTTCAATTGATACTTTACTAACTCATCAATATCATCACCAAGACCTTCTGTTAAACCACGACCCCTCTTTTCATATAGCCAATCTATATTACCTTTCATATCAAGACGCTGTTTACTGGTAAACTCTTTATGGATAGCTGTTCCAATATTTACTTGAGTATAATTATCGAGCGAATCTTTATTATGTAATGCGCTATGCGTGCCAATATCTAATTTATAGCTATCAGGTCCGTCTTCAATTGCAGCTTTTAAATTTGGATCAAAAGTCCAAATTAGGCGTGACTTTTCATCTTCTGGCGTACTGAAAAAGTTATTATTACTGCTGAAGCCGGTCTGAATGGTCGGTGTTATTTTGACTCCACTTTCAGTTATAATACTACCATGTGAAAAGCTAGCAATTGCTGGCAAAGCTAAAAACAGGTTGAAAAAGGTAACTACAAATAAAAGTGTTTTAATATGCATTTGCATTTTTGAACCCTTTAAAAATTGTCATAAAAATAATTTTTATATCTAACCAAAGCGACCAATGTTTAATATAGTGCAGGTCAAATTCAACACGTTTTTCCATTTTATTTAGGGTATCAGTTTCGCCTCGCCAGCCATTTATTTGTGCCCAACCTGTAATACCAGGCTTAGCTTTGTGACGTAACATATAAAACTCTACTTTTTTACGATATTCCTCATTATGCGCAACAGCGTGAGGCCGAGGCCCCACGATAGACATATCGCCTTTTAATACATTTATAAATTGGGGAAGCTCATCTAAACTAGTACGACGTAAAAAGCTGCCCAGTGGCGTGATACGAGCATCATTTTTTTTAGCTTGAGTAACCACATCACTGTTTTCTGTAACACTCATAGAGCGAAACTTCCATACCTTTATCTTTCTGCCATCGAGGCCATAGCGATCTTGTTTAAAAATAACAGGTCCTTGAGATGTTAGTTTTACTGCTAGTGCTAGAGCAATTAGCAAAGGAGAAATAAGCATCAAAATCAACACCGCAACTACTATGTCTTCAGTACGCTTGATAAACTCTCGTGCTCCTATAAAGGGAGATTCAAACACACTTAGTGTATCAAGCTCTCCAACATGTTCAATTCGCGCGTGTATCAAGTTAGAAACTAAAAAATCTGGAATAATATGTACATCAACCGTAGTGTCGCCCAACTGTAACAATATATCAGCAATTCGCTTATCTGCTTTCATTGGTAGTGCAATATATAAAACACCTATATCTCCATTGCGGGCAGCACTTACAGCATCTTGCACTTTCCCTGACACTTCGTATTTAATCGAGTTCTCAAATAAACGTTCTGGTTTTCGGTCGTCGTAAAAGCCTAAGAACCTGAATCCTAATTCATCATTTTTGTTGATCTCATTATATAGGTGAACGGCTGACTCAGTAGCCCCAACAATTGCAACGTTACGTAAATTGATCCCTAACTTTCTCCTATTTCTTTTAAATAAATATGCTGCCAGCCGCCAACCATACATAAATGTTACACTTAGAAGAAACCATAACCCGAGGCCTATTCTAGAAAGCGAGTCGGAGAATTTAAATATAAAAGAAACTAAAAGTAGAAATAAGAATGAGATAAATAAAGCCCCACAAGCACACATTACCATGGTTCTAAACTTCCCTGCACGCCATGACCTGTATGCAGATAAAATTTCAGCGAAATATAAAAAACTCAATGCTACTGTCAATGCAGTAACCATGTATATAGGAGTAAGGTCAATTCCGTAGAATAAAACAGAGAATTGAAAAGCAATAAATAATGCAAAAATGTCGAATAATCGATAAAAATTAGCATCTGAAGAGCCAGTTGGTTTAAATGTCCTTGAAGATGTCATACTATTAATCCTTATAGATATCTTGAAGTGAGAATGCTTACAAAAGCGTAAATTATGTTATATGAGTATATTCAAAGATTCAATAATACAATCCAGTTATACGTGAATTAAAATAATAAATCAGCATACATACAAAATAAAAATAAATATAAACTAAGCTAAACAAAGTTAAACAAATCTTTCATTCAAAATTCTATTTAGCTTAAAATAAACTAATATTTATAAACGTTTTACAAACAAAACTTCTTCACCTTACCCAGAGCCTGCCACCATATTATATTAAAAATCACATTTTCATTTTAATATAAAGTTAAATAACCTTAGGGGTAATAAAATTAAGGTAGCTGGACTCGTCCTAAATATTTTAATCAACAACCCTTTATTTAAACCTTTACCAGTAATTACATGCTTTACTAATAAATATGAATATTGTTCTTCAAGTCGAGAAACATTAGATTTAACAATTTTTTTCTGGTTACAATTTAAATTAAAGTGCGTATAGATTTTTCTATAAAATAAAGCTTCGTATCCGATCCTGCTTGCAGCTTCTTTCTTTGACCAGTCAAATGAATCAAAAAATATGTTCACTCCTCTACCACAATAAACACCTTTTTTAAAAGAAAATACAACCTTATTAGAGCTATTTACCAGCTGTAACCAAAGAAAATAATCCTCTCCTGCACTAAGTAATGACTCATCAAAACGGTGATCTTTGAGGTTATCAAATTTATACACTACACTTGAAGTTTGGCTTATATAATATTTTAGAAACAAGCTAAAACAATCCTCACCACTGAGTATTGCAAGCTCTTTTTCTTTATGAATATTGTATTCTTTGCAAGCTCTATCAAAATCATTAAAACAGCCAACTTCTTTAAATAAAGAATGCTCGGAGTCAAAGCGACTATGATCTGAAAAATAAAAATCAGCATTGTCTGCACACAATGCTTTGATTGCAGTCTCTATATGAAAGTCTAACCAACAATCATCTGAATCTAAAAATGAAACCACTGATATATTCTGTTCACTTAGATAATCAAGGGCTAGGTTCCTAGCCGCAGCAGGACCTTGGTTATGTTGCTCGATAACCTTTAGAGTACAGTTTTGAGGTAATATTAACTCATTAACTTCACTTAGTGCTTTAATAGGTGAACCATCATCTACGATAGTAATTATGAATTTTACACCGACAACTTTTTGCTTAAAAATTGAATTCAGCGCATTGAATAAAAGTCCATTTTCTTTTTGATAAAAAGGAATAACAACTCCTACATTTACTATATCCATTATATATTCCTTTATATTACAGCCCATATGAATTCTATTTTAATACTAATTTTATATTATTAAATCACAATACTGTGATAACTTACTCAAAGCCATATCAGCTTTTAACTCAAATATTTTATCATCACTTAACTGGCCACCCGTTTTAGCTAACTTCAACAATTTATCGCTGGCATTATCAATGTAATATTTGTCTGTAAAACTCAAAACTTTAGCGAATTGTCTACTTCGTTTACCAGCCCCTAGCTTACCGGTCATTTGAGACCATGTGTCCTTGATAGATGAACTTGGCATTTGGCTAAACTCTAAATTTATATCCAGTGATTCAGCCCAGTCGAACCATTTATTATGGTGTATCGGAAGTATTGGCTTTAGTGCAACCCAAGGTACCCTTAATGTGTCAGCTAAAATAGTCCCATGCATTGCTTCAGTAATAAGTAATTCAGTTTTGTCTATTTCACTTAAGGAAAATAAAACATCAGGGTTTGTAGGATCTATAAAATTTATGCCCGCATGTGTACAAACTTCCTGCCAATTTCCACGGGTTATGCTTTCATAATGCGGCATAAAACTAACCTTATACTTTTTACTCTGTTTAGGTAGCTGCATAAAGTGCGTTAATATTGCGGCATCGGTAATTGCTAAAGAAGGGTTTATATTTAAAGCTGCAGCAGTCCTTGGCCCTCTTACAAACGCAATATCCCAACTGCTATCATGGACGTCTGGTTTTGGGGTATAACCACCATAACCTGAGCCCATCACTATTTTTTTTGGTTTCTTAGGTAAGTAATCCCACAAAATAGAGCCAATACCTAAAAATAGCTTTGAGTCGTCTTCATCAAAAAAGCTAGGTGAAACTAGCGAATCCCACATATATTTATTTAGCTCATCACCGAAGTTAGGTACGTGACCTGAAAAATAGGTTAATTTCACTTCAAATTTCCTTATAATTTTGTTTATGTGCTAATTTTAAAATAATTTTGTTTTTTGGAAAAATACTTAAGGCGCTTGACGTCAGTTTACCTCCGTCAAAGAGGTACATTAATGTGAAATAGATAACTATAAAGAATAACCCTTCTATAACTATTTCTAAAATTGTTGTCCCTAAATAAAAGATGTTACTTAAACTTAGTGTTAGTAATATACTTATGACAGCACAGATAACAGGTGATGTAAGACTTGTAAGATATTCACTAATAGTTATATTTAATAATTTACAAGAACGCGCCATTGATGCACTGCAATAGGTTAACTTTCCAAGTATCAAAGCGGCTAAAAAGTAATTAAGCCCCCAAAATAAACTTATTGTGGTTAACGGCACTATGATTAAAGATAACTTTAGCTGTAATTTAAACCACCATTTAGCATTGTTGGTTAATAAAATAATATTTTTCTGTGGGATACCTAATATCACAATCATGTAAACGATACAAAACGCTTTAAATATTAATACAGATTCAATCCATTTCTCTGTAAATAAGACAACAAAAATATCAGTTGAATATGCAAGTAAAAAAATAAAAACAGGATATAGAAGCAAAACTGAAAAATAAACAGAGTTTAAAAAACCTTTTTTAAGGTTGCCATTCTGTGCTTGCGTTTTCGCCAATATGGGGAAGCTAACTTCTGAGACTGTACCAATAAAAACCTCATTCATTATAGTAGATAACCTTTTTGCCACACTGTAAAAACCAAGCTGTCTATTACCTAATATACTACCAATAATTAGTGACTCATAATGACTTAAAGCAAAAGTAAGGCCATTTGTTAAAGTGGTATATATAGCAAATGAATTAAGCTTAATAATACAATTAAACTTGAATATAAATTTCACTTTATCTCTGGTTGGAATGTACACTACTAAAAAGTTGAAAATGGACAGCACCACCTGTGACCAAATTAATGCCCATATACCATAATCTAAAACAAGTAATGTTATTATTATAGTAGCTGATAAAACTCCTGAAAAAAATGTTCTTAAAGCTAAATGTGCATACTTTTGTTCCTTCAAAAGCACTATATTTAATGTAGCATAAAGCCCATCAAAAATTAGTTTTAGGCAAAATATTGATAAAGCGATATTGAATATTTCTGTCTGGAAGTCGAAGAATGAAACTAAACAAAAAGCGAGTATTAGTAGCACCAATATTATTGAAACAAAAAAGTGGAGCCAAAAAATACTACTAATCGTTAAGGTATCATCTATTTGGTATTTTATTATCGATTCACGCCAGCCAACAGGCATAAAACTACTAGATATATAAATAATTGACAGTGAGAATGCGATTAGACCGAAATCTTCTGGAGCTAAAATACGTGCTGAATACGTAAATACAGCAAAATTAATTATTGGCGGAAAAAACTTACTGACAAATAGCCAAAGAATTCCATAAGATTTATTTATGCTCACTTATTTAATCTTCTTTTAACTACGCGAATGAAAAACTGAGTCCTTAAATTTTTTAAAATAAAAATAAAAGCTGAAAAGGAATTAGTAATAGATTTAATTGTTGTTTTATAGCGCTTATTTTTTATAGATGAATAAAAGCAAATCCATTGAATTTTCATATTAATACTTTTAGCGTGACGTAGTAGTAACTTTCTTTCTTGGCTCGATAAACTTTTTATTTTTGCAAGTGCGTAGTCACAATCTCTTAAATGAATTAAATCAGTTTTACTATGGTTGCCAGAGAGGGAATTTTCTCTAACAAGAGCTACATAGCCAGATGCTTCAATTAACTTCAGTTTTGCGCCCAAAATTAAGCAGCGGCAATAGAACTCATAATCTTCACCAAGACGCATATTTTCTTGGTAGCTTAAATTGTATTTTTCTAAAAACTGACGCTTTATGATTGGTTTTATAAACCCGAGCTCTTTTCTAAACTCACCTTTTTTAGTAATGTTTGATTCAATAAAATCTGATAAAGATATTATTGCCGGAAAGTCCTGCCTGTCTCCAAGCATCTTTGTTTTACGTGCTAGCGGGTCAGTTTCATTTATACGAAACTTATCATCAGCAATTAAGTCTTCGCCTTCACTATAAGCTAATAGTTTTTCATAACGACCAGTTTCAATGTAATCATCAGAATCTAACACAGTAACCCATTTTGAAGTCGCCCTAGAAAGGGCAATATTACGTGCCTTCCCGGGACCACTATTCACTTCAGTAGAAAAGATACTTACTTTAGAGAACTTAGCATTTAAACAGGTTAAAACTTGCATTGTGTTATCTGTAGAGCAATCATCAACAACTATCACTTGGTTAACAAATTTATCATTGACTACTGATTCTACTGCTCTAGTAATTGTTTTTTCTGCATTATAAGCAGCAATAATAACTGCTATAGTATCGTTCTCAGACAAAATATATCCCTATTGTTAACTTTTACACTGTTAGCCTTTACAACGTATATTCACCTTGTAGAATTTGCTTTTTTCCAAGTAACCGTTTTTTTACCTGTAATTGACTGTAATATACCAATACCCGCAGCAATATTCGCCATAGTAAAGTATTCTGCAATGACAGCTATTTTTGAAACAACAGGCACTTTAGGAAATTTTTCAAACCAAGATAATACAGCCATTATATAAAACGAGACTTGCGCTATTAAGATTACTTTAAATAAATAACCACTCTCAAAAATCGCTAAATACACATTAGAAACTAATGCCAACACCATAAATAATAAACTATACCAACGTAATACTTTATGTGAGTAAAGCTTCCATAAATTAAAAAGCGACAAAGTATTTAAACATTCTGATCGTAAATGCTTATAGCTATTATAAGAGCGATTACTAATTCTGATTTTTCTCGGGAATTCTTCTGCGGTACTTTCAGCACCTTTTTCATAAGCAACTATAGTATCATCAAACTTTAGCTTATAACCCTGATTGATAACGCCCATAGACGAGCAGAAGTCATCAAGCACATGCACTGGAAGCTCTCTTAATAAGCTTGTTCTTATAGAAAAAATAGAACCATCTGCACCCATCATTGAGCCAGATAAAGACTCTGATTTTTTAATCATTTCTTCGTATTTCCAATACAAGCCATTACTTTGTGCTGCTCCTTCAAGATCATCGTTTGTATAAATTAATTGACCTGCAACCCCACCTACTTCGTCGTCTTTATAGCACTTTGAAATTTGCAATAATGCATCTTTTTTCAAATAAACATTAGCGTCGGAAAAAACTAAAAAATCACATTCAACACCAGCTAAAGCTTTATTGATTGCGTTAGTTTTCCCCAAGCCATCACTTACTTCAAATAATTCGACTCTTCCAGGATATTTATCTACATAACTTTTGGTTATTGAAACAGTTTGATCTGTTGACGTATCTGATATTACTAGTACTTTATAGCTCGCTTTATCGTAATCTAAAGCCAAGTGGTTTTCGATTTTTTTGCTGATCACTGATTCTTCGTTATGAGCTGGTACGACAATAACGATACTCTTATCATTAGCTGTAAATGTGGTATTTACATACTCTTTTTTAACAGCACCAAAAATGTATATGATTAAAGGAAAAAAAACATATATATATAATAAAATAAATACCGAAATAAAAAATATCACCATCACTCATTACCATCCATTGCTTTGCTTTTATATAAAAGCATCAAAGTTAAAACTTTATCAATTACATTCCTACTGATAAACCCTGACATAATCTATTAAAAACTGCTGAGGAAATATAGAATCATCAATTCCATGTTTTCCTCCCCAAGAACCACCAATTGCTAAGTTAATTATTAAATACATCGGCTCATCAAAAGGCCATGATTCGGTATTATCATCTTCTTTTTCATAACTAAAAACTAGCTTATCATCAATAAAAAACTTAATAACATTAGAATATTTTTCAACAGCATATATATGATATTCAGATAAGAGATTTTTTAATGTAAACCCCTTATTTATCGCTTTTTTATTCTGGTGATTTCTTATCTTAGTATGCAGAGCTATATGCACTTTATCTTTTTGGTAACCAACATATTCCATCATGTCTATTTCGCCTTTAGCTGGCCAGCCTTTGCCTTGCTTATCGACTCCAAGTAGCCATATTGCAGGCCAAACTCCAATGCCATGGGGTAATTTAGCACGTACTTCAATTTTTGCATTCGTCCATGAATGCAAATTACGTGTAGTTAAACTAGCAGATGTATACATAGGTTTTGGAGAGTCAAATAATTCATCCCATAGACTAGTTTCTACACTCTCCAACTTCCTTGCCTCAATTATTAAAATTCCATCTTTAACTCTTGCGTTATGAAGGTTGTTTGCTACATACAACTGTTTTTCACCATTTCGTACATAGCCTTGTTCGTACCCCCACTTTTCATTAGCAGGTAGGCCATCGCTGTTAAACTCATCACTCCACACTAACTGATTGTACTCTTGTGCATAGAGTGGCCAAGAGAAAGCCTGTAAGCAAAAGAAGTAAAATAAGTAAAATAAGTGTATTTTCACGCGTAGCTCCTAACATTACCACCGGAGAAGAGCCCATAAAAAAAACCAACACCGTGGGATAAGTCACATAAACTATCTAAACATGTATGCTTCGAACTAATAAAGTATGGCAAAAATGAAAGTAAACCTTTTGCCAAATAAGCAGCCCCTTTAAAGCAGCAAGTAAAAAGTGCTCCTAAGAAAGTCTTATTACAGCTTTCAATTTTAAAGCCTGTAGCACCCATTCTAAAGCAGCGACGTAAAGCCCATTTAGTTGTTAAGCGTTCAATAACGATATGTTCTTGAACTATTGCATTATTAACCCACTTAATTTTGCCACCACATGCTGTTAACCTCAAAAAGAGCTCTTTATCTTCTCCACCGTGAATAAGCGACTCGTTGAAGCTAATATTCAGTTTTTTAAGTGTATTAACATTAATCAAGATATTATTGGTAGCAGCCCATTTCACCATCACACCATCCCTTAATTTACGCTCGTGGTACAAACGGGCTAAGTTAAAATATTTATGAGTGCCTTTGGGAAATATGGCTTTTTGGGGGCCTGCAACTACATCATAGCCCTTCGCTTTATCACACAGTAAGTTCAGCCAGTTTTTATCTGCATAAGCATCGTCATCAATAAATGCCAAGTAGTCGTACTGGTTATTTTGTGCATAATTTAGTGCATTATTCCTTGCAAACGGTATCCCTTGTTTAGTTTCTAAAACGTGTATTAGATTAATTTTTTTATTGTTAGTAAACTTACTCACGCTGCTATTAACTACTTGAGTCAATTCGGAATTATTTTCAACAATTAATATACTTAGCTCTATGCTGCTAATGTAGCTTTGTTCAAGGATACTTAAAATACATTGCTCGAAAGTCGCGCTTCTACTTCCTGTTGTTAACACGGCTACTAATACTCTCAAATTACTCTCCCTGTTTTCTTAACTTAATAAGCGTTTACGTATTGGTAACCATAGCAGCCTGCAAGCTGTTGGGTTTATAACTGCAATAGAAAGTGATTTTAAAATCTTTTTACGCTTTATTGATTTTACAAGCAAAATATAAGCTTTAGTGTTTGATAAGTTTCTATTTCTTATTTTAAGAGCTGCATTTTCACTTTTATTAAGTTCATACATCTCTACAAATTTTCTATCGCCCCACTGAAACCTTGAAATATGCCCTTCCGTTAACTGGCCAGAAATGGAGTCGCCTCTAATGGTGTATACATACCCGAAAAAGTCTAAAACTTTTGCTACTGCATTAGCCGCTAAACACGATGCTAAAAAGTAGTAATCCTCACCAATTCGAACTTCAGGCCAGTATTCCACTTTTGTTTTTACTAAAAACGATTTTAAAAAAAGAGGCTTTACGTAACCTGTGGTTTTTTTACCCATGAAATCTGCATTCCCGCTTATAAATTCTGCTAAGGATAAGTTGCCTGTTTTGAGTTCATCATTAGTGTAAAAGGGAGATAGCGCCTGCTCTCCCTCACGGCACATATAAAAATTATCTATAAGAATATCTGTAGCATCATCTTCAGAATTAAGCATTTCGCTCAATCTATTAGGTAAGAAATAATCATCAGAGTCTAAAATTGCGATCCACTTACCTTTTGCAGCTTCAAATCCAATATTACGTGCATAACCTGGCCCCCCATTGCTATTCGATTTGATTAACCTAACCCGCTCATCGCGATAATTCTCAACAACCTCACAGGTGTTATCGCTTGAAAAATCATCAACAACGATAACCTCAAGAGAAACCTTTTGTTGAAGCGCCGAATCTATTGCTTTGCTAATAAATTTTTCTGAATTCCAAGCAGCAATAACAACTGATACTTTTAAATCAGCTTTCATCTAGTAACCTATTGCAGTTATCCATTGAATACATACTCCCTTTATCACTATCTAATACTGAATTATTTCTTTTTTACCAAACAGTTTTGCAAGCACCCCAACATGAAGCGTGCCTCTAAGGAGCCAATGATATTTTTTGTTTTTACCTAGTATTGAAAGTAGGCACATTAGTATACAAAATGAAAATTTACAGCTAGCTAAAGTGCTGTATTTTATTTTATCTAGTACACTGATATTTTTAGTTATTAGACGTGCGCCGCATGTTTGTCCAAACCTGAACTTCCTTTTTAATAACCACATCAGGTTGGCACGTTCAGGCGGTACATCTTCAGTAACCAATGCATCTTTTGCGAATGCAAAGCATCCACCATTAGAATAAACATAAGAAAAAAAGCTACTATCTTCTCCGCCTGATTTACCTAAAGCAAGATCAAACCTCAACCCCTTACAAGCTTGGTGCTTTAAGTTAATCAGAGCATTTGCTGTCGAAGTTGTTTTTATTACCCCTTTAACAAAAACTGGTTGTTGAGAATGAAAATCACATATTTTCATCCAGCTAGGCGCACTGTCGTCATATATCGCTTTAACAGGTCCACATACTACCGCTACTTTTTCCTGCTGCGCTTTTTTATATAAGTTTGAGAGCCAATTAATGGAAGCCACTTCATCATCATCTATACATGCCAACCAATTACTATCTGCATTGTCTAAACACGCATTTCTTGCAATAGAGATATTTTGAGAAGGGGCATGGATATAAATTAAGCGCAACCCAAACTCTTCTGCCCACCCCTCTATTTTAGCTCTTGCTTTATCGGTCTTATCATTATCGGCTATAAGCACTTTTAGCGTTATTTCTCTTGGCAAGCATTGCTTTGAGATAGAATATAGAGTCTCTTTAAGGCTATCTCGTTTATAAGTACAAATTGCCACGCAAATATCCATAGAGAGATCCTATTAATTAAACTTTCCATCTGTAGAGGATGACCACTTGCTTAAAGCGACCTCTACACCACCATCGAACTTTTTACCTTTAGATACTAACCACCCAGGGTAAACGTCTGTTGATTTAACTAACTTCATTACCCGCTCGGGGTGAATTCCAATGTTAAACGCATTAAATAAACGCAAAGTTTTAGCCACCCCGAGCACAATAAATTTTGGTAGCATTACTGTTTTTACGTCTGAAAAGTGGTTAGCCTGAAAAATATCTATTATATCTTCAAGTGTATAACCTTGATGGTATGCTCCATTAAATGTTATTAATGTCTGTCTTTGATCTTCAGCAAAGCTAATGGCTTCAATTAAATCATCTACATAAATGCATGCTTTTATTGTATTTTTCCTGCCCGGATAAATAAAAAAACCCTTACTAAGTAAAGTCGCTAGGCGCGTAAAGTTTCCCCCTTCTCCAGGCCCAAAGACTACTGCAGGCCGCACTATCACTAACTTATTAATTGCAGAGTTTTTATTAAGCCATTCTTTATGAACTTTCTCTGCTATCATTTTCGAGTATCCGTAAGATGATGTAGGCTGTAATTCGGTTTCTTCTGTTTTTTGATCTTCGCCCGGACCATAAACTGAAATTGAGCTAGTAAAAATTATATTTTTGATACCCGCTCTTTCAGCATACTTACATACTTCAAGTGCGCCACAGATGTTTGTTTCATAGTATTCATGATGTTCATGGCCAGGTGTCGTGTGGATAGCCGCAAAGTTATAAATTTTATCGATGTTATTGAATAGCTCTAATGATGATAAGTCCCTCACATCAGCTACAATATAATTCACCCCTTTGCGTGGGGATTTTGGCTCTTTTATGTCCACAGAGATAATAGTTGTACAACCTTGTATAAGAAGCTTATCAATAAGGTGTGTGCCTATAAAACCTGAGCCACCAAATATAATTACACCTTTAGGTATTTCTTTATTCATAACGCTCATCTTCCTTTAAATAAACCCAAGATACACACATAAAAAAATGAATAACTGTGAACTGCTCAAACCAAACAGCTTCTAAAAAAGTTTGTAAAAACATATAGCTTAAAATTAATATTGCAAAAAAATGTGAACTCCCATAAGCGATGTTATGTAAATCAAATATCCTACTTATAAATAGCTTTATTAAATATAGGTAAAGAAACAAACCAACTAGGCCAAGTTCAACGCCCATATCTACATACATATTATGGAAATTAAACCCTGCTCCAGAGGGGACATGGTGGAGTGCCCATATATCTTCGGCTATATTATTTCCAACATAAAATAAACTCTGGAAACCCACTCCAAGTAATGGATTTTCCTGTATAAGTGATATCCCTCTTGCCCATAAGTGTGTGCGACCTGTTAAAGTTGGATCTTTACCAATGCTATACATAAGTTCATTAAAACTGCCATTGATAAGTGAATAGACTAAAAGGAACATACCGGTTAAAAAAACTAACAAGATACTCCAGTTCAGTTTTCCTCTAGTGAACTTATTTAAAGCTAAATTTTGGTAATAAATAATTACAATACAAATTAATATACTACCTAATACAAACACCATTGCGCCCAATGACTTAGCTTTAATTAAAACTAAAGTCGAAGTAATTAATAGCACAACCCCTAATATACGACTGGACCTATCAATCATTTTATTGAGCGATAAGGTAAGTGCTAATGTAATGCACATAGAAGTATTTGCAGCTAAATAGTTTTTACTTCCAAAAATACCAATTAAACTTATTTCACCTGTCATACCATTTAGAGCAGTGCGAGATGAAACTAAACTCATCACCATAGCAATTAACATAATAAACGCGCCAGCCCTTAAAAATAAGTTAAGCCCCAAGCGACTAGCTATGACAACTGCGAAAATTGTAGTGAGTAAAAGCTGTATATTTGCCCGCAATGCCGTTGCTGGAATATCTGACCAAATAACAGATAATAAGCATAAAGCTGGTATTAAAAACAACTCCCAATTTTTTTTACATACTCTCAGGGTAAAGTTGATGGCTGATGCAGCATAAGCAGTCCCAGCTATTAAAAAAGTTAAAGCCGCAAACGCGCCAAACATCGTATTAAATAACAATGCACCAACAGCTAGGGCCCCCCAAAATGAGGCGTATAAATGATCTTTTTTTATAAACATAAAAACTTAAAATGATGAACTCGCTATGTAGCTTTTTACTCATTACATTTTATAAGAGTGCTTTCACTTCCTTTGTAAATGCTTCTCCCAATTGGCTTGATTTCATCGCATATTCAACGTTTACCAACATATAACCTAACTTAGAACCACAGTCGTGTGACTTCCCTTTTAGATGATAAGCCTCTAATGTTTCTAAGTGACGAAGTTGAAGTAGTGCGTCTGTTAGCTGTATTTCTCCACCTGCTCCGGGTGGTGTGTATTCAAGTAAATCCCAAATTATTTCTGACACGACATAGCGCCCAGTAATCGCTAGATTACTTGGTGCTTGATCATTATTTGGTTTTTCAATCATGTTTTTTATAACTGAATTCTCGCCGGCTTTTATTTTTTTACCCGCTAAATCAACCACTCCATATTGGTGAACTTGCTCTTGCGGTACAGGCTCTACCATAACTTGGTTATGGCCTGTTTTATCAAAGCGGTCGATCATTTGGCTTAAGTTGTCAGTTTTTGGATTAGATTTATATTTATCAATAATTACATCGGGGAGCATCACTGCAAAGGGGCTATTTCCTACGATTGGGCGCGCAGCAAGCACGGCATGGCCTAACCCTAAAGGGGCAGATTGACGAACAGAAATTACCGTTACATCTTTTGGTACTATTGAGCGTACTTCCTCTAAAAGACTACGCTTCACACGTGCTTCTAGAGTGGCTTCAAGCTCAAAACTCGTATCAAAGTGATTTTCAATTGAATTTTTGGAGGCGTGGGTGACTAAAACGATTTCTTTTATACCGGCAGCAACTGCCTCATTTACCACATATTGAATGAGTGGTTTGTCTACCAAGGGGAGCATTTCCTTAGGAATAGCTTTAGTGGCTGGTAGCATACGTGTACCAAGGCCAGCAACAGGTAGAACAGCTTTTAAAACTTTCACATTAATTCCTTTTATCTTATATAGAACAAAAAAAGATCTCGCAAAGCAAAGCCCATTAACGTTCTCACATACCCTATGTGTCTTACAGTATACACGCCCAAACAATCTACTCAACCAAAAAAACATCCTTTTTAACTGTTTTTTTGTTAAATTTATGTTGCACCAAATTAAACTTTTACGCACTAAATTAGTGCTTCCAATACTTTTATACTATCTACCTTTTTAATGTTAATGCAACTATACTAAAGCTCATTTTTAAAGGAATGCTTCAAAAGGGAATAGTAGTGCGCTTCATTTTTTGTGTTTTATTCGTATCATCTTTTATTGTGCACTCCCAAGATATGCTTACGAATTTGCGTAATAACGATATAATTTCATTTGCCCAGCAACAGTATGGTAGCCAAGGACACGCACGT
Organism: Pseudoalteromonas sp. S327; assembly: GCF_005886415.1. Lineage (NCBI taxonomy): Bacteria > Pseudomonadati > Pseudomonadota > Gammaproteobacteria > Alteromonadales > Pseudoalteromonadaceae > Pseudoalteromonas > Pseudoalteromonas sp. S327. Next base: position 23,964 of record NZ_PNDP01000095.1, read on the forward strand.
ATTAAAAGCTGGTTAAGTTTTATAGATGAAGCTATCAACAAAAATGAATGGAAAAAAATACATCTTGTGAATGACTTTTTTAATGAAAAGATTAAATACAAGTCTGATCAAGCTCTTTGGCAGAAAGCTGATTATTGGGCAACACCACTTGAAAGCCTTGGCACTGGCATGGGTGATTGTGAAGACTATGTAATTGCGAAATACTTTACGTTACTCGCTTTAGGTATTCCTGAAGATAAAATTCGGTTAATGTATGTTCGTCATAAGGAGCTTAACCAACCCCATATGGTTTTAATTTATATTGAGCAGCCAAAGCAAATTCCTTATGTGCTAGGAAACTTCAATACAAAATTACTACCAGCAACTCAACGTACCGACTTAACGCCAATATACAGCTTTAATGGCCAAGGTTTATGGTTAGCTAAATCGAAGGGGTTAGGTAACAAAGTAAAAAACAGCCGTGGTGTATCTGCTTTGAATACAATGCTAGAGCGAATTGAACAAGGTGAGCTTGCTCCCATATAGAATAACGTTAAAGGAACTATTAGTTATGTCGTCTTTTTTTAAAAATGGCTTGAGTTTAAAAACGCAAGTTTATGGATTGATTATAGTCATTTCATTAATTTCTTTTTGTGTTCGGGTAGTTACCGATGTAGATACCACTCGCCAGTATTTGCAAACCCAAATGGGCAGCCACGCTCAAGACACCGCTACAAGTTTAGGGCTTTCTATTTCCCCCTACCTTGAAGAAGACAGCATAATGATTGCTCAAACAATGGCAACGGCCATTTTTGATTCGGGTTATTATAAGCAAATAAAATTTACTAATGCCCAGAACGAAGTGGTTTTTGAACTTGTAAACCCCAAACGTGTTGAATCGGTACCTAATTGGTTTAAAGGTGCCGTTGAGCTTAATGCACCAAGTCGGCATTCGGAGTTGAATAATGGCTGGGTCATGGCGGGCACGCTTGAAGTAACAAGCCATGTTGGGCAATCGTATCTAACCCTTTGGGAACATACTAAACGCAGCTTTTATGGGTCGTTTTTGTTATTAATAGCGTCACTGGCTGTTGCATTTTTAATACTACGCGCGGTGTTTAAACCACTAAAAGCTGTAGAAAACCAAGCCCACTTAGTTACACGTAAACGCTTTACACTCAACGATGAAATACCTGTTGCCCGCGAGCTGCGCACCGTTACAAAAGCTATTAATAATATGGTTATGAACCTGCAAAGTACGTTTGACTCACTTACTAAGCAAACACAAGCCCTTACCGAAGAAGTATATATAGACCCTTTAACTGGTTTAGGTAACCGAAAGTCATTTGATAACCATTTTAACTCGGTAGTTGATTCTATTAGCGATGAAACTCCCATTACCGCAATGATGATTACCCTGCCCTCGCTTGCAAACATCAATAAAACAGTAAGTTATCAAGACGGTGATGAGCACGTAAACGAAGTGGCAAACATACTCAAAACCAGGTTTAGCGAGCTTACTAATGCAAAAGTGTTTAGGTTAAATGGCAGTACCTTTATTGCCCTTGCGCCCTACGATAGTGATTTTTTAAATAGAACTCGCCTTGAAATTATTGATGCATTTAGCCAGCAAAAAAATAGTTTGCATGTTAGTGGCTTTGCTAACTTTGCGTTAGTAAGTGTAGAAAAAGGAATGCCTGTAGGTCGCGTATTATCAGCGTTAGACACGGGCTGTACAATTGGTGACACAAACAATAATAAAATAGATAAAGACACTTTATTTAGTGTTAATCAGTGGCGCACACTTATTCAGTCAATTTTAGCATCTGGTGAAGTGAGTTTTTCAGTGCAACCTGTAAAACGTGCTAACTCACAAAATAAGCAATGCTATTTTGAGGTATTTGCTCACTTTATTCATGAAAACGAGAAAGTGAGTAACGGGCATTTGTTTGCTATGGCAGAAAAACTCAACTTAACTGAAGAGCTTGATAAAAAAATAATTCGTAATTTTGTTAATGTTAAAGAGCAATATCCAAACGATGTATTTGCACTCAACTTGAGTAAGGCATCTTTGTATTCAACTGATTTTATTGAATGGCTAACGCTTTATTCACACACAAAGCCTGTTATAAAAACTAACTTGTTATTTGAACTACACGAGATCAGCTTACTTTATAATGTTCATATTGCCTCGCAACATATAGACATAATAAAAGACATAGGCATTAATGTATGTATTGAGCATTTTGGTACTAGCCTCACCTCCTTTAAATACTTACAAGGCTTAGATATTGAGTATGTAAAAATAGACGGTAGTTACATACAAGACTTACTAGATAACAGCCAAAGCCAATTTTTTATTCAAACAGTTAATAATATTTGTCATGGTTTTGGTATAAAGGTGGTAGCTTGTTTAATTGAAAAACCTGAAACATTACATACACTTGAAAACCTAGGGTGTGACGGTATACAAGGTAACTTAATTATACCACCGTCAAAAGTTATAGAAACTAAATGTAGTGGTATGAATAAACAGTTTACTTTTTGTACCAATACGCTAAGGTTCTGTAATTAGTAACCTCTAAAAGAGGCTCAAAATGAGATCACTTATACTTGCTAGCTTGATTGTTGGCGCTTCGAGCTTTGTAACACTTCCAGTTTATGCTCAAGCAGACAACGATGTAGTTGTGCAAACTGGTAACCTAGATACTTTAATTAGTATTTTGAACAACGCCACAGCAGAAACTCCATCGGATGAGTTGCAACAAAACTTAGTAACTGCAATTGAGCAACTTTGCCAAAATACCGGACCAATTGATTTAGATTCTCCTATCGCTAATGGAACGTGTTCTGCTGAGCAGCTTGATATAATTATGAATGCAGTTATTGCAGCCATTGGCGCAGATAGCCCGTTTATTTCTGATTTTTTAGCGGCCTTAGTTACTGCAGGCGTTAATAGCGATGCAGTAACGCTTGCTGCAATAACAGCTGGAGTTGATGCAACTATTGCGTCAGAAGCAACAGCAGCTGGTCCTACAGAGCCTACCGCCCCAGCAGCTGGCCCTGTAATTGTAACCTTGCCTACAACAACCGTTCCTCAAGGCGCAGGTGGTACCGGTGGTGACGCTGGTATTTCTGAAGTTGGCAACTAAATTATAATTAGTTTTATAATACAAACGCAGCCTAATGGCTGCGTTTTTACTTTAAACACTATTGCTTAACTATTAGCTCGTTTTTTTGAGAAAGCTGTGAATCGTTTTATATTTTTTTTGCTGTGTGCAATTGTTTTTTTGCTGCCCCTTCCTTTAGGTAGCTACCGACCCTGGGCCATTATGGCAATGGGTATTTTAATTTGTAAAACCTTTGTTTTTCACCTGATTAATAGCGCTGTAAATAACCAAACGTTGTACCCTCCTCGCTATTCTTTACCCATTATTTCTGCTTTATTATTAGTATGCGCTATGTGTACTTTGCAATTTTTTACTCTGAGTTTAGACCCCTTTCAAACAAAACAAATGCTGTTAAAAACGAGCTTTATGGTTTGCTTTTGTTGGCTTATATTTATTTATTGCAATAATAGTGAGCGTATAAAAAAGCTTATTTATACCATTATTGCAGCGGGTGTTTTTCAGGCTTTGTATGCAACTTACCTGAATCTCTCACCTGATATTCTCAGCCCTATTTTTGGATATAGGCACACGCAACGCGCCATAGGTACGTTTACTTACTCTAACTTTTTAGCTAACTATTTAGCGCTATGTTTATGTTTGGGTATTGGTGTATTAGTGAGTGAATTAAAGCGAGGTAATCATGCAAGTGACCTTACATTTAAACAAACTTTGCGCGCCTGGACAGAAATACTATTAAGCTCAAAAATAATTTTGCGTATATCGTTAATTATTATAATTATTGCGCTAATTTTAACGCGCAGTCGAATGGGTAATTCAGCCTTTTTTATAGCACTGATGGCTGTTAGCTTGTTGGCTTTGTTTGTTTACAATAAAAAACCTAAAGCGTTTAAGTTACTTATTATTAGTTTTTTTATAATTGATTTGATCATTATTGGTGCAATATTTGATGTAGAAAAAGTAAAGCAACGTATAAGCGAAACCAGTATTCAATCTGAAACACGTGATGAAGTAGTTCGTGATTCAATCCCGTTAATACTCGACAAGCCTTTATTGGGTTCAGGTGGCGGTACGTTTTATACGGCCTTCCCTGCGTATCAATCTGAGCCGTACTCTGGCTATTACGATAATGCTCATAACGACTATATTCAATTTGCTGTAGAGCTAGGCATACCCGTAACATCAGCTTTAGGGGCGCTTATTTTATATTGCTTATGGTTATGTATTCAGACAATGAGAAAACGCAAAACAGCATTATTTCAGGGCGTGGCTTTTGGGTGTGCTATCGCTATTGTAGATATGCTGTTGCATTCTTCGGTAGATTATTCGCTCCAAGCAGGCGCTAACTCAATGTTGTTTATGGCTATATTATGTTTGGCGATTTTAAGTAATAAAATAGTTGTTAAGCGAGGGCGTGATTTTAAATAGCTATTCTTAAAAATATTTGCACAAAGAGGTTTAGAGACGCTCCGCTTTAGAGTAGTGATAAATAAAATGCCAGGATTGGTTATGTCTTTTCATTTACTCCTCATTCGCTTCTCTTTGTGCAATTGAACTTAGTTATTTTTCACAAAGAGGTTTTGAGACGCTCCACTGTAGAGCAGTGATAAATAAGATGTCTGGATTGGTTGTGTCTTCTCATTTACTCCTCATTCGCTTCTCTTTGTGCAATTAAGGTTTTTACTTCACTCAACAAATTTTTCGCGGCTTTACTGCTCTTCTAAATCAAACTCGGTGGTGTGGCCGTCGCCGTGGATTAGTTGATAACGCGCTAAATCTCCTTGCTCCAGTGTAATTAAGCTAATGGCAGAGTCGCTTACTAGGTACTTTTGGCCTTCACCTTTGGTTTGGTGTTTATCTACTTCCATGTGCCAGCGTTTGGTGAAAAAGTTAAGCGGGCTTTTGGGGCCGTACAATATTGAGTCGAGCTTATCGAGTACATTAATTAGCTTACGCGGAAATTCGTTTTTAATACCGCTGGCGGTGAGCTGCCATATTCGGTTTGGGTGATCGCCAAAACGCTTTTGCACCGAAAAACAAAAAGAATAATGCACATCACCCGATAAAATAAGCGTTTCATTGGGTGTGTCTGTACGCCTAAAGGTATCAAGCAGTTTTTTGGCCGAGCCTTCGTGTGCCATCCAGTTTTCTACATCAACCATAAGCGGCTGCCCGCACATATTAAACGCCGCCTGTATTGCTTCTATTGATTTAACGCCAAACACAGGCGCTGGCGATACAATAATTACTTTGCTGTGGCTCAGTAGGCTTTCTTCAAGCTCTGTTAAGCGCTCCCAATCAAGTAAGCCTGAGGGTTCATTGAAGTTACTTTCGTTACGCCAGCGGTGTGTACGGGTATCAAGCACAACTACTTTAGGCGTGGTGGTAAGTTCATAATGCCAATAGTTAAATTCGTTCAGAGGCTTATCAAAGGCTTTAAACTGCCAACTATTGTTGGCGCTACGGCTTTGTTTAAAATCATTTATAAGCGCGCCGGTTTTATGTAGCGCGTCGTTGCCCAGCCCTTGAAATAGCCAATAACTTATCAGCCCATTATTAATGATGCGTTTACTACTTGGGTTTTGATTTATAGCTTGCTCCCACCCTGCTGTTAGGTTCCAATCATCGGTAACATCGTGATCGTCAAACATCATCAAGGTAGATACATTAGCAAATAAACGCTCTACGCTATTTAAGCCTTTTGCGTAGTCAATTAACGCCTTTTTTTCGGCGTTAAAAATGGTGTTATTTTTTTCATTGCCTTGTGAGTAATGGCTATTTTTAATATCAACGCATTGCCACGCGGCGGCACTAAAGTTAAGTAAATACAGCGCTATAAATTCTTCAAAGTGAATTAAGTGATTATGCGCTTTTACGCTAGAAAAATGAGGCTCGTCTTTTTTTAGCCAGTACCCAACGCCCAATTTTGAACGTTTTTGCCATGGCGTTTTTGGTAAGTAATGATGGCGGTTAAAAAGCTGCTCATTTATATCTGCTGGTAAATTGAGCTCAAGCGGTTGCTCTTTATAAAGTCCTAATGCATCTATTAGCTGATGAATAGCCAGTAGCATAGGGCCGGCTACATCATCGGCGTAAACTTGGTCTCCGCTAAGCAGTAAAAGCTGTGCGCCCTGCAGTTTATTACTGCGCTGGGTGTTTTGCCATTCACTTGCTGATACTAAGCTGTCTTTTGCGGGGTGATGGGCGTTGCGACACGAGCCATGTAAAATATGCGTAAGCTTATTGGCAATTGCAAACGAAGGCGCCGTTTGCCCTTCAAAGCACCAAGGAGCTAAGTCAATTTTTTGCTCGTTAATATGCAGTGTATACGCTAATAATGTGTCGAGCGGAAACTGGCTATCAACGGGTTTTATAATTATAAAATGTAGGTAAAGGTATTTACCTAATGCAATGCTTTGCTGCTCGCTGTAGCTTTGTTGGTTTTCAAGTGTGATTTGGCAGTTGCCAGGGCGTGAAGTAGCAAACTGTATACATATACCACTTTGCTCAGCTCGGCGCACTATAGGCCCCATTAGTAAAAGTGGGAGTTGCGCCGATTGAGTAGTCATGTGTTAGCCTTTTGCTGCTAATTTAAAAAGTGAATAAAAGTTATCAGTCGTTGCTTTTGCAAGCTCGTTAAAGCTAATACCTTTAAGCTCACTAATATAGTAGGCAACATCTTCTACATACGCAGGCTGATTTGTTTTTCCACGGTACGGCACAGGTGCTAAATAAGGCGAGTCTGTTTCGATGAGTAATCTATCGAGTGGGATTTGTTTTACAACTTCTTTAAGCTCTACGGCATTTTTAAAGGTAACAATGCCTGAAATAGAGATATAAAACCCCATATCAATCGCTTTTTTGGCCATATCCCAATCTTCGGTAAAACAGTGCAGTACGCCACCGCAGTTTTCTGCTTTGTGCTCACGCATTAAGTTAATGGTATCGGCTCTGGCATCACGGGTATGAATAATCAGTGGCTTTTGTAGTTCGTTTGCTACTTCAATATGGCCAACAAAACTGGCTTGTTGTACTGCGTGCGTGTCTTTTGAATAGTAGTAATCTAGGCCTGTTTCGCCAATCGCGACTACTTTTTCATGCGATGCTAAATCAATGAGTTGCTGTTTATTAAGGGCATCTTTTTGATCAAGCGGATGCACGCCACACGATGCCGATACATCGTCGTAATGTTTAATTTTTTCAAGCATGCTTGGGAATTGATCAAGCGTTACACTTACACATAAAAAGTGCTCTACTTGCTTTGCGCGGGCGTTGTCGAGTACTTGATCTAGGTTTAAATCTAGTTTGTCAAAATCAAGACGATCTAAATGGCAATGAGAATCTACAATCACTATACGGCCTGTATGGTTTTGGGTGTTAAATTATACTAACCTGCAAAAATACTTAGTTATACCAATTTGCAATAATACCTAATCATTTTGCGGAGCTAAACGTGTCGCTACCTGCGCTAAAAAACTCTCATTTACAACTGCATGTATGCAGAAGGTAGAGCAATGCAGGAGCAATTGCCGTGCACAACTAAATAGCGAATTTTTTACCTAGCTATCAACACGTTTTTCCAGCCTTAAAGTAAATCACTTAAGTAAGCGAATGGGTATTAAACGAATTGATATAAGCAAGTTAGTATTGCAAGTTAACGAGAGCTAAGCGCTCGCTAACCAGCTGCTTTATGCATATCACTATTAAGCAAATGCGTTTAAAACTACATGGTATATGTAGGATTACCAGAGTTTAACATAGTGCCTAATAGCTTTTCGATTTTAGCGTTTAAATTTGTTTTATCATCTAAAAAGCTAATGCCTATACCTGGTGGGTTAGAGCTTTGTGCGCCTTGTGGTGTTATCCAGGCAACTTTACCCGTTACCACGTCATCTTCTAGCGCATCAGGTAAAGTCACTCTAAGCGCTAAAGAGTAGCCGATTTCGTAACGCATATTGGTACGTACAAATAGGCCGCCCTTTTTTAAATAAGGCATGTAGCAGCGATAAAGTTCGTCAAGGTTATCTACATCAACTAAAAGCTCTTGCATATGTATTCCTATTAAATGTTACGCAGGGCATGCGCTAAACGCGACACTGCTAGAGGTAAATTAAGCCCGAGTACCTCTGTGCTATTTTGTAAAAATTCATTCAACGCTTGCTGAGCACTTTGGTAGTCGTCAAAACTTAAACCCATTATAAGCTGCTGTTTTAATTGCTCGCTTAAAAATAATGTAAAAATGCGTATTAGCTCAGGTTGTTTGTTTATAATATTTACAAGCGGACTAAAATTATGGCTTTGTTTAAACTCAGTTGCAAATTTATATAAAGTATCAATGTGTTGCAGCTGCTCTTGCGCTTGCCACTGTTTAATTAAAAGTGGTTGCGTATAAAATAAAGGCAGCCACACATAGTCACTAATATTTAAATCGGCTAACCAGGTTTTAGCCGCTTCAGAGCTTGCGACTTTTATGTCTGTTTTAGCACAGCGGCTTAAAATGGTGGCAGGTAACTGCGCAGTGTGGCTTGTGGTTAAAATTATAAAACGGCTATTACTGGGCTCTTCTAAGGTTTTTAATAACGCGTTTGCTGCTGCCGTGGTCATTTTTTCGCAGTTTTCAATAATGGCCACTTTATTGCCATTTTGTGCAGCGGAGTGGTTCATAAAATCGCTTATCGCGCGAATATCGTCAACACCAATGCTTTGCCCTTCAACTTGCGTTAGCCGTTTATCAGGGTGGTTACCCGCAAGTGTTAATGAGCAACTTTTGCACTGCCCGCACGGGGCTAACTTGCTACCTTCGCTTTGCATATGGGTATTAATATTTTGACATAATAAGCTATTAGCTAATTGCTCGCTTAGCTCAAACTTACCAACGCCTTTGGGCCCGCATAACAACTGTGCATGATGAAAACGCTGCGCTTTATAACTTTGCGCAAGCTGTTGCTCTACGTTATTAAGCCATGGCAATGCCATGTTATTTTAACCCTTCAAAAAAAGTGCGTAGTACATTGGTTATATCGCGGTGTACTTTATCAATACTTTGGTTGGCATCTACGGTTTTTATAGAGCTATCGTCATTTGCCAGCTCAACATAACGTATGCGCGTGCGCTGAAAAAACTCAATGGCTTCTTGCTCAATTCTATCAAGCTCTCCACGGCCTTTAGCACGCTCAAGGCCTATTACGGGGTCTATGTCTAGGTATATGGTTAAATCAGGTTTTAACCCTTTTAATACCATAGACGACAAAGACGATAAGGTATTAGCGCTAATGCCGCGCCCGCCACCTTGATACGCTTGAGATGATAAATCGTGGCGATCTGCTAATACCCACTGCCCTTTATCAAGCGCCGGATTAATTACATTATGCATAAGCTGCGAGCGAGCTGCGTACATAATAAGTAGTTCGGTTTCAAAGGCTATGTCTTCTTCATGCTCGGCTTTTACTAAAGTACGTAAAGACTCGGCAAGCGGTGTACCACCTGGCTCGCGTACGTTAATAAAGTCTATTTGTTTTTTATTTAAAAAGTCTTGGCATAACGAAATAGCCGTTGATTTACCTGCGCCTTCAAGGCCTTCAATAACAATAAATTTTGGTTTCATATAAAGTTTAATTCGTTTTATTTAATATATACGTTTTAACTGCCGCGTTGTGTTGCTTTAACGTGGTTGAAAATTGATGACTGCCATCGCCCTTCGCCACAAAATAAACATACTGTGTTTTAGGCGGATTAAGCGCTGCTAAAATAGCCGCTTTTGAGGGCATGGCAATGGGTGTTGGCGGCAGCCCTTTAATGCGATACGTATTATAGGGAGTGTAATCGCGTAAATCTTTTCGTTTAATGTCACCGTCAAAACTCTCTCCTAGGCCATATATTACGGTGGGATCGGTTTGTAGGCGCATATTTGCGTTTAATCTATTTATAAATACGGCGGCTATTAACGGGCGCTCACTGGCAAGGCCTGTTTCTTTTTCGATAATAGAGGCCATGATAAGTGCATCATATGCGTTTTTATACGGTAGGTTTTCTGCACGTTGTGGCCATGCTTGCTCAAGTGTTTGCTGCATTTTAACGGCCGCACGTTTTAATAAACTACTGGCAGTATCACCGCTGTGATAATGATACGTATCTGGAAACAGCCACCCTTCTAAATGGCCTTTTTCACCTACTATTTGCTGCGCCAGTTGCTCTGTATTTAAGTTATTAGTTAAATGCGGCGCACTACTAATGGCTGCTATCACTTCGCGTAAGTTTTGCCCTTCAATAATAGTAAAGCTAAAACTGATTTGCTCACCGTTGTTTATTTTTTTTATATTATCAATAACGCTTGTATTCGTTAGCTCGTACAAGCCGGCTTTTAAGTCGGTTAGTGTTGGGTCAAGCTTTGCAATTACTTGATAGCGCCAGCAGCTTTTTAACCAATTATTAGCTTGCCATTGTTTACATAGCTGGTTAAAGCCCATGCCTTTTTTAACTTCAAACTGGGTAGGCGTTGTTATATTTAGCGAGCTAGTTATTGTTGCTTGTAATTGCTGATACCCTACTAGCGTTGTAACTAAAGCTAACAATAATACCGATAAAATAACTTTTAACACTTAGCCTCCTTGGCTAATAATTCATTTAATAAACACATGCTTTGCTCAACATTAAATGTATGTTGTTCTATACGACTAACGGGCACAGCGCCCATTAAGCTATTACAAATAAATACAGCACTAGCTTGGGTTAATTCATTTAGGCTTACTTGCTTAAATTCAACCGCTAATTTATCACATAACGATTGCAGATAAACCCCTTTAATACCGCATTGCTCAAGGCTTGGCGTATATACCTTATTATCACGAATAGCAAAAATATTAGCTGCCGAGGCTTCAATCACATTGTTTTGATGATCGAGTACTAAAACATCGTCACATTGCTGTTTTGCCATGGCATTTTTAATCAGCACTTGTTCTAGTCGGTTAAGTGTTTTTAAACCGGCTAATAAAGGTTGGGTTGCTAATTTTATTGGGCTTAGGGCTAAACTCACCCCTGTTTTTGCTAATGCTGGGTAGCTTTGTGGAAACCCTAACACGGTAATTAAAATGGTTAAATGGGTGTGTTGCGGCAACCCATAGCCTCGCCCACCTTCTCCGCGGGTGATCACTATTTTAAGCACATTTAATTGGCAGCCAGTAATCGCCTTTGCAATATGTTGCTCAAGCTCAGTAAGGTTAATTGCAGGAAACGCTAAGCGCTCTGCGCATTCTACCAAACGTGCTTTATGGTGCTGCCAATGCTCTACTTGCCCAGCGATTACTTTGGCTGTGGTAAAAAAACCATCACCGTAGTTAAGGCCTCTATCGCGTGTATTAATCGCACTTGTATCATCGGTTGTTATTATTGTTTGCATATTGAATTGCTTGCATAAAAAAAGCCCAGTTAAACAACTGAGCTCTTATAATGTGGTTCGTTGTTAAAAAGGATTATACCTTTTTAAATAGCAACGAGCCATTAGTCCCACCAAAACCAAATGAGTTACACAATGCAAAGTCGAGTTTTGCATCACGTGCAGTGTGGGCTATGTAATCTAAGTCACAGCCTTCATCTGGGTTGTCTAGGTTAATGGTGGGCGATACTTTTTGATCGGCCAGCGATAAAATAGAAATAATAGACTCTACTGAACCCGCTGCGCCTAGTAGGTGTCCCATCATCGATTTAGACGAGCCTACCATTACATCTTGCGCTGCACTGCCAAAAATAGTTTTAACAGCTTGCGTTTCGGCTTTGTCGCCTGCATTAGTAGATGTACCGTGAGCGTTAATGTAACCAACTTGGTCTGCATTTACTTGTGCATCGTTTAATGCATTTTGCATAGCAAGTGCCGCACCTGCACCGTCTTCCGGTGGCGAGGTCATGTGATACGCATCACCGCTCATACCAAAGCCAACAAGCTCAGCATAAATTTTAGCGCCACGGGCTTTAGCGTGTTCATACTCTTCTACTACAACAACCCCTGCACCATCAGATAGTACAAAACCATCGCGGTCTTTGTCCCACGGACGCGACGCAGCTTGCGGGTCGTCGTTACGGGTAGAAAGCGCACGTGCAGCATTAAAACCACCCATACCAATCGGTGTACAGGCTTTTTCTGCGCCACCGGCAACCATCGCATCGGCATCGCCGTAAGCAATCATACGCGCTGCATGGCCAATATTGTGCAGGCCTGTAGTACACGCCGTCACAATAGAAATATTAGGACCACGTAAACCATGCATCATTGATAAATGGCCTGAGATCATATTAATAATGGTTGATGGCACATAAAATGGAGAAAGCTTACGTGGGCCACTGTTAAGTAGCTTTATGTGGTTTTCTTCAATTAGGGTCAATCCACCAATGCCTGAGCCTACAGCAACACCAATACGTGTTGCGTTTTGTTCAGTAACTTCAAGGCCTGAGTCTTGAAAGGCTTGAACACCCGCTGCAATGCCGTACTGAATAAATAAGTCCATTTTTTTAGTATCTTTCGCCGACATGTATGCAGTTGCATCAAAGTCATTTATGAGTCCAGCGAATTTAGTACCAAATTTTGATGTATCAAAGTGGGTTATATTTTGTATACCACTTTTACCATCTAATAAGCCTTGCCAGGTAGATTGCACATCATTACCTAGCGGCGTCAACATTCCTAAGCCAGTTACGACGACTCGACGTTTAGCCACGGTTTGCCTCCAATAAGGGATATTTAAACCAATTGATTAAAATAGTATTATTTTAGTAAGCTGTTTAACTCACTAAGTTTAAATCTATTGGCATTACAAAGGGAATTCATACCCAAGCGACCTCAAAGTGCGAGTCTCAAATTCAACTAAAGATGTGCTATTACAAATGAATGCAGTAGAGAGTAAAAGCGGGTGAATTTGAATCATGAACTTTGAGGTGGTTTGGATATATAGATTAAAGGCAGCGAATGCTGCCTTTAATATGCGATTAATTACTCAGCGTGAGCTGATACGTAATCGATTGCAGATTGTACTGTAGTGATCTTTTCAGCTTCTTCATCTGGGATCTCAGTATCAAACTCTTCTTCAAGAGCCATAACTAGTTCAACAGTATCAAGAGAATCTGCACCTAGGTCGTCTACGAAAGAAGCTTCGTTTTTAACTTCTTCTTCTTTAACACCTAGCTGTTCGATGATAATTTTTTTTACGCGTTCTTGGATATCGCTCATTCTTCTTTCCTTTATTAAAAACGCCAATGCGTTATTTTCAGATTGCGGCGTAGTTTACGCCGCATAATTCTCTGATTCAATGATTTGACCATAAATAATTGTCTGGTCAAACCTCTGAGTGTTTGTTTTGTCTTTTATCGCTTATTTTCACAGCGATTTCAAGTATGTTTAAAGCAAGATCATAAAAATTTCAATGTTTTTGAGGTCACTTACTTAAGTTATTTTTAGCATTTGCTTATAACAATGGCCGTTAAACCATGTACATCGCGCCATTTACATGCAAAGTCTCGCCAGATACATACGCAGCCGCGTCAGATGCTAAATAACACACTGCCGCTGCTATCTCATCAGGCTGACCTAATCGACCTGCTGGTACATTAGCAAGGGTGGCCGCTTTTTGATCTTCTGTTAGCTCATCGGTCATATCAGTTTGAATAAAACCAGGGGCTACTACATTTACTGTAATGCCGCGTGATGCAACTTCGCGTGCAAGCGATTTAGAAAAGCCAATAACACCCGCTTTAGCTGCCGCGTAGTTAGCTTGCCCTGCATTACCCATAGTGCCCACAACTGAGCCAATATTAATAATACGGCCGTTCTTTTTCTTCATCATTGGGCGTAATACCGCTTTAGATAAACGGAAGATAGAGCTTAAGTTAGTGTCGATAATATCGTCCCACTCACCGTCTTTCATACGCATTAATAAATTATCACGGGTAATACCTGCGTTATTTACAAGTACGTCAACATCGCCTAAGTCGGCTTTTATTGCTGCTAATGTAGCCTCAATCGATGCAGGATCGGTTACATTTAAAGCATAACCCTTACCGTTATCACCTAAGTAATCGCTAATTTTAGCCGCGCCTGACTCACTCGTAGCAGTACCTGCTACTTTTGCGCCTTGCGCTACTAAAGTGTTTGCAATTGCTTTACCAATACCACGGCTTGCGCCAGTAATTAGGACAACTTTGCCCTCTAATGAAAATAAATTAGTCATTTTATATTCTCTTATTTTGCAGCGTCGATAGCAGCAGCGTCATTTACTGAGCCACATACCATTGCTTTATCAATTCGTTTTGCAAGTCCAGTTAATACTTTACCTGGGCCAAATTCGTAGCTTTGCGTAATGCCTTGAGCTACTAAAGCCTGTACTGTTTCTGTCCAACGAACTGGGCTGTATAGTTGACGTACCAATGCATCTTTAATTGCATCAGCCGAGCTTTGTGCTTTTACATCAACATTATTAATTACATCACACTTAGGTGTATTAAATGTTAAAGCGGCTAAATCGTTGGCAAGTTTTTCAGCCGCTGGTTTCATTAGTTCACAATGTGAAGGCACGCTCACACTCAGTGGTAAGGCACGTTTTGCGCCGGCATCTTTACACGCTTGTGAAGCTCTATCAACAGCAGCTTTATGCCCTGCAATAACCACTTGCCCTGGTGAGTTATAATTTACCGGTGAAACAACTTCGCCTTGTGCAGACTCTTCACATGCTGTTTTTATTTGCTCATCGCCTAAACCAATAATGGCAGCCATAGAGCCTACGCCCGCAGGCACAGCTTCTTGCATGTATAAGCCACGGTTTTCAACAAGTTTTACCGCTTCACCTAGGCTAATAACCTCACTACATACCAATGCAGAGTATTCACCTAAGCTGTGACCAGCCATAACCACTTCCACATCTGGGTTTGCAGCTAACCAGTGGCGGTAAATTGCCACGCTTGCTGTTAATAAAGCAGGTTGAGTGCGGTGAGTTTGATTAAGTTCTTCTTCTGGGCCATTTAGTACAAGCGCTGCTAAATCGTAGCCAAGTGCGCTTGACGCTTCGCTAAAGGTTGCTTTTACAATGTCAGAGCTCTCTAGTAGCTCGCTTAACATGCCAACGCTTTGTGAGCCCTGACCAGGAAATAGAAGTGCAATTTTTTGTGCCATACTTTGCTCTTTTTAATTAAACAAAAATTTAGTGTAACTACGGCACCTAAACGTTATTCGGCCGCCGAGTTTTTAGAATGTGTTTTTTCGAAAATAGCGGCTATTTTATCTGGAAGTTGACGTTCAACCTCTTTTACCGCTTCATCGATTGCTGCTTGAAATGCTTTTGCTGATGCATTTCCATGGCTTTTAACGACAATACCGCGCAATCCTACCAGAGAAGCGCCGTTATACTGGTCGGGGTTCACCCGATTATAGAGTTTTTTTATGATAGGACTTAAAATAAACGCCATGCATTTGTAAATTAAGTGCTTTTCTAAGGCGCTTGTAAACTTTTTCATGATCAGTTTAGCAATGCCTTCGCAGGTTTTTAATGCGACGTTTCCGACAAACCCTTCACACACAATGACATCGGCTTTTCCCGAAAAAATATCACTGCCTTCACTGTAACCCGTGTAATTAATATAAGGGCTTTGCTGCATAAGCTGCGCTGCTTGCTTTATGCCTTCATGGCCTTTTATGTCTTCAGAGCCAATATTAAGTAAACTCACTTTAGGGTTGTCGCAGCCAAGAGCTTGGCCTGCTACTACCGAGCCCATAATGCCAAATTGATAAAGTATTTCTGAATCACAATGCACATTAGCGCCTAAATCAAGCAGATAAACTGGATTTTTTCGCTCTGTAGGAACGGCCGATATCAATGCAGGGCGTTTAACGCCAGGCAGCATTTTTAATACGTAATGAGCCATAAAAAATAAAGCGCCGGTGTTTCCCGAACTTACACAGGCTTGTGCTTCACCCGATTTAACTAAATCAAGGGCGACACGCATAGAGGAGTCTTTTTTTGAACGCACAGCTAAAGCGGGTTCGCAAGCATTAGTGACAACTTCGCTGCAATGGCGAATAATTAAACGTGGGTGTGAAAGTGAATCGAGGGATTCTAATTGATTAGTAATTACTTGCTCGTTGCCACATAAAATGAGTGTTAAATTGGCATGAGCATTTACTGCGCAAACGGCAGCGGGGATAGATGAACGGGGGCCATAATCGCCCCCCATCATATCTAACGCTATGGTTAGATTAGTCAGCATAAAGCAATCTCTTAGTTAGAAATTACTTGAACGCCTTTGTAGTAACCGTCAGCAGTTACATGGTGACGACGATGAGTCTCACCTGAAGTTTGGTCAACTGTTAAAGTTGGACCGTTGATCGCATCGTGTGAACGGCGCATGCCGCGTCTTGCACGAGACTTTTTGCTTTTTTGTACAGCCATTAGTCTTCTCCTAAGAATCTTTCTTAAGTTGTTTCAAAATATCAAATGGATTTGGTTTATCATCTTCCGCCTTTAGTACACCAAAGCTAGCAGGCTTTGATGAGTAATTGCACGAAGCTTCGTTGTGTGTAGGCACTAATGGCACTGCTAAAATTAGCTCGTCTTCGATTAACTCAAACACGTTAATTTCACCGTTTTCATCAAGCGCTACTTCATCGTAGACTTCAGGAAGATCATCTGACTCAGCATCCAAACCAACAGGCGAATACATAAAGTCTTGATCCAAATCCAACCCTAAATCATCATTACAACGCTGACAAGTTACAGTTACGTGTGTAGACAAATTGCCACTAATCACAACTAAACCTTGCTCATCGGTTTTGCACTGAATTTTTACCGCTATTTCACCTACTTCTTCCTGTACAACACCTCGTAAACGAGCAAGTTTTTCAAGCGGTACAATACCATCGTAAGTTAAACGGTGTTGCGCTGCTTTCCCAGGATGAAGAGTGATGGGAATTTTTACCTTTTGCATAGGGGCTGCATCATATAGATAGTTAATTGGTTAGTCAAAGCAAAAAAGCATTTTTACATGGTTTTTCACGTGTTTTCATTACGGATCTGATTTATCCTAACTCAAACTAATTTTAATTAGGATAATAATTTATGAAGCACCCGCTTATATTAGCGTCAAGCTCGCCATTTAGGCAGTCTTTATTGCAAAAATTTAATCTGCCATTTAGTACTTTTTCGCCTGATATTGACGAAACCGCCATACCAAACGAAACCCCAGAGCAACTTGTTAAGCGCCTAAGCGAGCGCAAAGCGCGTGCCGCTTGCGATCATTTTGTTAAAGGCCTTGCAATCGGCTCCGACCAAGTGGCCGTATTTGATGGGCAAATACTTGGTAAACCTCATAATAAAGAAAACGCCATAAAGCAGCTTTCTTTGTTTAGCGGCCAAACTGTCACGTTTTTAACAGGCCTGTGTGTTTACGATATTGCTAGCGATAAAGCAAAAACGTTAATAGAGCCTTTTGAAGTAGTATTTAGAACACTCACCAAAGAGCAAATAGAAGCCTACTGCGATGCAGAGCAGCCTTATAACTGTGCTGGTAGCTTTAAAAGTGAAGGATTAGGGATTTGCTTATTTGAAAAATTAAACGGGGACGATCCTAATAGCTTAATAGGCTTGCCTCTAATTAAACTCAGCCAGCTATTGGCTGAGTTTAATCTCGACATACTCGCCGCTCAACCTTAGCCAAGTAGTATGCGTTGCAGCTGCTGGTAATTATCAACAGTTGCAACGGGGCTAAACTCACTTAACTGCGCTGCACTGTGCACGCCCATGGTAACGCCAATTCTATCTATGTTGGCTGCCTGTGCCATGGCCATATCTATTTTGGTATCCCCAATCATGAGTGCTTCGTCGGCATTTATTGCTAATTCAGCTAATAGTTGTTCAAGCATATCGGGGGAAGGTTTAGAGCGTGCTTCATCGCTTGTGCGCGTGGCACTAAAGTAATGCCCTAACTGAGTTTGCTCTAATAAACGCATTAAACCAGCGCGTCCTTTACCGGTGGCAATCGCTAAAATAACCCCTTGTGCTTTTAACGCACTTAGTACATTTTCTACATTATCAAATACAGGGGTGGCAGTCGTATCAACACGGTATTGCTGTTTATAGCCGTTAACTAATGCGGGATGCTGCGCTACCTCGTCAGGAAATAGCACCTCAATAGCAAGTTCAAGCGACATACCAATAATATTTTTAATTGCAGTGTCGCTCGGCGGCTCAATATTAAGCGCCAGCGCACTGTGACGAATACAATTAACAATTTTGCTAATTGAGTCCATTACAGTGCCATCCCAATCAAAAATAACCAGTTTATATTTTTTTAATACAGCGGTGGTCATTACGCTTTAGCATCTCTTAATTTTAAAATACAACTTTTAAGTGCGTTATCAAGCGGCGCCTCTACGCGCATGGTAGTTTCGTTTTTAGGGTGATAAAAGCTTAAATCGTGGGCGTGTAAAAATAAGCGATTTAAGCCTATTTTGCGCATTGATAGATCAAACCCTTGGTCGCCGTATTTATCATCGCATGCAATAGGGTGGCCTTTACACTGTGTATGTACACGAATTTGGTGAGTACGCCCAGTCACAGGTGAGGCTTGCACTAACGAGCACTCGTTAAAACGCTCAAGTACTCTAAAGCGAGTATGTGAAGGTTTACCTTCGTTATTATCTACACGCACCACGCGCTCGCCCGACTTGAGGGTGTTTTTACGCAGCCCTTCAGTTACATTTTTAACCGACGAATCCCACTGCCCTGTTACCAACGCCCAGTAATTTTTTTCCATTGTTTTTTCACGCAGCTGCTCATGTAATGCGGTAAGTACCGAGCGACGCTTTGAAATTAGTAAACACCCCGATGTGTCTCTATCAAGCCTATGTACTAGCTCTAAACTGCGCTCATCTGGGCGTAATACGCGTAGTGCTTCTATTAAACCGTAGCTTAAACCACTGCCGCCATGTACAGCCATGCCCGAGGGCTTATTAATTACAATAAGGTATTTGTCTTCAAAGAGTATTGCGTCTTCTAATTGCTTCACTTTATCAAGCTTTTTAGGCACAAACTCTTCGCGCTCTGCTACTTTAATTGGCGGAATACGCACTACATCATCAAGCTGTAATTTGTAAACTGGTTTAATACGCTTTTTATTAACGCGTACCTCGCCTTTACGTAAAATTTTATAAACAGCGCTTTTAGGCACCCCTTTTAAATGGGTAATAAGAAAGTTATCAATACGCTGACCTAAATGGTCTTCGTTGATTGTGACAAAAGTTACTTGTAAGCCGGTTTTTTCTGACATTGCCTAATCACTGATTTAAGTAAAATAATTTAGTTGCTAACACGGTTATAATAGTGGGATAATCAGCAGCGCAAATATTTAGTATTTGCAAATAACAACGGTGCTTTTTAACACATTAAAACATTCGTGATGCACATTCTGGGTAGCCGATCATACAGATCCGAGTTAAGTTTTCCAAAGCTTTTATGCCTACTCAGTTAACACGTGCGATCAACTAACAGTAATGCGCGTAATATATTACTGGTTAAGTTTGAACATGAATTTACATTTAATGTAAAAATAAAAGCAATGAACAAATAATTTGTTTGATAGTGACGACGTAAAAACGTTGTTCAGCATTTGCTCACACGTAGTACCGTATAGCAGCTTATTTAGAACTAAAAATCTAGCAAATAAGCGTTTATTAACATTCGGCAGCGAACTTTGCTCGCAAGTACTTAGAAAATACTCATCGTATTTAAGTTACTTAACGAGCCCTACGCGCCTAACATAAACGTACTAAAAAGATTGATATGACAGGCCAACTTCTGGGTAAAACTTGTAAAGAGCATAAGAGCCGACAGTTTTAGCACCATAAAGAATTTAATAACGTAAGCGTACGTTATTGTTAGCCAGCATTTAAAAAATACTGCATACACATTACAGAGCGTTCCGTTACAGACCCAGTCGTGAGGCTGCACATTCTAAAAAAAGGAACAACTGAACAGGCGAACACGTTTCGTCATGTCAGCGACAAAAAATAAGTAGAGTAACAATATGAAACGTATGCTAATCAATGCAACGCAGCAAGAAGAAATGCGCGTAGCACTGGTTGACGGCCAGCGCCTATATGATTTAGATATAGAAAGCCCAGGTCACGAACAGAAAAAAGCCAATATTTATAAAGGCAAAATCACACGCATTGAACCCTCTTTAGAAGCGGCTTTCGTAGATTACGGCGCCGATCGTCATGGTTTCCTTCCTTTAAAAGAAATTGCCCGTACTTACTTCCCACAAGGTTACACTTTTCATGGACGCCCAAATATTCGCGACGTGATTAAAGAAGGCCAAGAAGTAATTGTACAAGTTGATAAAGAAGAGCGCGGCCAAAAAGGCGCGGCCCTTACTACCTTTATTAGCGTAGCGGGTAGCTACTTAGTGCTAATGCCAAACAACCCTCGTGCAGGCGGTATTTCTCGTCGTATTGAAGGCGATGAGCGTACAGACCTTAAAGAAGCACTTAGCCGATTAGAACTTCCTAAAGGTATGGGCTTAATTGTTCGTACAGCAGGTGTTGGCAAATCGTTTGAAGAATTAAACTACGATTTAAAAGCACTTTTAGTACATTGGGATGCAATTCAACAAGCAGCCGACAGTGCTAAAGCGCCGTTTTTGATTCACCAAGAAAGCAATGTGATTTTCCGCGCTATTCGCGATTATTTACGTCGTGATATTGGTGAAATATTAATTGATAAACCACGTGTATTTGAAGAAGCTAAAGCGCACATTGAGCGTTTTCGCCCTGACTTTATGAGCCGCGTAAAGCTTTATCAAGGCGACACGCCATTATTTACGCATTACCAAATTGAAAGCCAAATTGAGTCTGCGTTCCAACGTGAAGTACGTTTGCCTTCAGGTGGTTCAATTGTAATTGACCCAACAGAAGCGCTTACCTCTATTGATATCAACTCGTCTAAAGCAACAAAAGGCGGAGATATCGAAGAAACAGCACTGAATACTAACTTAGAAGCGGCTGATGAAATTGCGCGTCAATTACGTCTTCGCGACTTAGGTGGCTTAATTGTTATCGACTTTATCGATATGACACCGCCACGCCATCAGCGTGAAGTAGAAAACCGCTTAAAAGATGCCGCTCGTCCAGATCGTGCGCGTGTACAAATTGGTAAAATTTCGCGCTTTGGTTTACTTGAAATGTCGCGCCAGCGTTTGCGACCTTCACTAGGTGAAGCAAGCCAAGGCCCATGTCCGCGTTGTAGCGGCCAAGGTACTATTCGTTCTAACGAGTCTATCGCCTTGTCTATTTTGCGTTTAATTGAAGAAGAAGCAATTAAAGACAACACAGCACAAGTAAATGCACAAGTGCCTGTAGCGGTTGCCGCTTATTTATTAAACGAGCAGCGCAGAAGCGTTCATCGTATTGAAAAACATCATAAATGTGATGTGGTTATTATTCCTAATCAACATATGGAAACACCGCACTACGAAGTGATGCGTTTACGTAAAGACGAAACACTAGAAACAGTAAGTTACGAGCAAGTTGTTGCACCTGAGCCAGAATCGTTCGAAATGGCTAAACCAGCAGCTGCGCCTGTTCGTGAAGAGCCGATGCTTAAAGGTGTTGTTATGCCTTCAACGCCAGCGCCACAAGCTAAAGTAGACAAACCAACAGCGCCTGTTGCTGTACCTAAGGTTGAAGGTGGCCTATTGGCTGCTATTGGTAATTGGTTTAAGTCGTTATTTGCTGGTGAAAGCGAAGAAGAAAAGCAAGCAAAAGAAAAAGCTGAGCAAGAAAAGCAACATCAAACACGTAATAACAATCGCCGTGGTAACAGTGACAACCGTCGCCGCAATAACAATCAGCGTCGTCGTAATAACTCTCGCTCTAAACCTCGTGGTGAACGTCCTGCTGAAGAAGAAGTGAAAACTGAATCTACCGCGAACGAAAGCCAAGAGAAAAACGAGAACCGCAATAAGCGCCGTCGTAATCCTAACTCGCGTAAGCGTAACGATAACCGTAATAACGACAATCGTACCGCAGACAAAGAGCAAGTTAAAACAGACGCAAAAGCGAATGAAACTGAGGCTAAGCAAAGCACTGAGCCTAAAGAGCAGAAGCCAAAAGTTCGCCGTCAACGTCGTAATGTTCGCAAAAAAGTACGTATCCAAGATGAAAATACTGAACAAGTAAAAGCATCTGATACCACTGAGCAACCGCAGCAAAGCACTGAAACAGCTAAAGTAGAGCAGCCTAAAGAGCAAGCGCCAGCAGCAAAGCAAACTGCAAATGAGCAAAAGTCAGAGCAAACAAAACCTGCACCTGTGAAAGAGCAAGCGCCTAAGGCACAACCTGAGCAAGAAGAAAAGCCAGTAGCTGCAGCGTCAACTGACGAAGCAAACTCTGAAGATGAGCAAGGGCAAACACGTACGCGTTCACGCCGTTCTCCTCGTCACCTTCGCGCTTCGGGCCAGCGTCGCCGTCGTCCTGAACAAGGTGAAGCTACAGAAGAAAAAGCAGATGAAGCACCTGCATTTGTGCCAGTAGCAGATCAAGCTGCCGCTGAGTATGAGGCAGAGCTAAAAGCAAAAGCTGAACAGCCAACCTCAAACGATGCATCAGAAAATGTTGAGCAAGCGTTAGCTGTAGAAGACTTAGCTAAAGTTGAAGCTGCTCCTAAAGCAGAGCAACCAACAGCCAATGACGATGCAGTACAAACTGTTGACCCAGAAACAGCTGAAGAGCCAGTTGTTGTTACTGAGCAACCAATAACAACATCTGAGCCTGTGAAATCAGAGCCTGAAGTAGCTGAGC
>NZ_PNDP01000096.1:0-1496 GCF_005886415.1 Pseudoalteromonas sp. S327
GTCGTTCTCAACCAACGCTACTAAAATGTTAGGTGGCGTCCCCAAGGGGATTCGAACCCCTGTTACCGCCGTGAAAGGGCGGTGTCCTAGGCCTCTAGACGATGGGGACACAGAAAACTGCTACCCTAGGACATGCACAAAGATTTGGTGGAGCTATGCGGGATCGAACCGCAGACCTCTTCGCTGCCAGCGAAGCGCTCTCCCAGCTGAGCTATAGCCCCAAACCTTTTAATACCTAACGTGTTTAACACGTTGTGTATCGCTGAGTGCGGGGCGCATTCTATGCACCCCCCAAAATAAAGTCAACAGTTTTTTATGCCACTTTATTTAAATGGTTTAATTTTCAACAAACTGGCTATCAGACATGCAAAAAAATACAATTTCGACAAAATTTGGCCTGTACTTCATCTCACAGTACTATAAACAGGTTAATTATCTATTTATACCTCGTTGATGAAGTAATAATGTTTAACATAAAAGGTATACATTTATATGCAAATTGAGTTGGGGTTAAAAAAGTACTAAAACCAAGGCTAAACCCCGCATTTAAGTGTGTTATTAAAATGCGAGAGCTCTATTCGATAACCTTATTATTAAATGCTCAACCCTTCCCTTTTTAAGTTGCTTGTACACACATATAAAAATTGAAGTGAATTAGGCCGTCGTTAAAAGTGCTAGCAAATAATTCGTGCTGTTTTTAAACACTATGTTCCAGTTTGGGTAATAGGCTCTTTTTTGTTGTCATTGTGCCAAAACCCATGGCGTTAATTAAAGTTTATTCGTACTAATGGCAATACAGATAACTGCTTATGCCCTTTAACGTGTTCGTACCTTTTAAAAAGTACCCTAAACCAGTTCAATAATTTAAAACCTTATATAGTCATAAATCTTCTTTTTGATAAAACGTCACGCTTACTGTATCAATTTCAACATAGCCTTTTATTAGCTTATTTAAGTAATGCTTTTTATTGTAAGTAAAAATAAGGCAGTCACTTAGTTCAGATTCAGCTGTTAATTTACCCTAACAACTTAAATTTGATGATAAAGTAAACGCCAACCACCCTGCGCTGTTTATAAAACCTTCATTCAGCACATTTTTATCATTCAAGTGTTGACACATTTGCAACTCTATCTATAATAGCGCCCCACAACAACGCAGCAATGTAATGTTGTTTAGATGTGGGTGATTAGCTCAGTTGGGAGAGCATCGCCCTTACAAGGCGAGGGTCACTGGTTCAAGTCCAGTATCACCCACCACTTTATTAAGTGTACACATCTAAAATTCTATATGAGTTGTTAGCTCAGTTAGAAAAGAGAGCGTCACTGCTTTTAGTAAAAGAGGGTGAGGTTCACTGGTTAAAATCCAGTACTATTATTTAATAGTAGCGTTTTAATTTATATGTGGGTGATTAGCTCAGTTGGGAGAGCATCGCCCTTACAAGGCGAGGGTCACTGGTTAAAGTAGATAGTAAAACAGTCGTTTAGAGAAAGAGTGT
>NZ_PNDP01000097.1:0-505 GCF_005886415.1 Pseudoalteromonas sp. S327
ACGGCGCAGTATTAAATACTAGGCGCAAAGGCAAGCTCACTGACTTCGATGTGATAAATGATAGCTAATCATTTATCAACGAGAGATACAAGGCGCAAAGCTTGCTTGCGCGAGAAGCAGCGCAGCTGTTTATTTTTGCTAATAAAGATCTATTGCACAAAGAGAAGCGAAAGAGGAGCAAATGAGAAAATACCTTTCAGGACAAGACAGGTATTAAAACAAAAAAGCCGCGCTATTTTACATAGCGCGGCTTTTTAATGAGGCTAAGGGTTACTCAGCGCTCATTGTTTTAGTCATGTCTGAACTAGCACGACCTGCAGGTTTAATTGACCCTGCGCGTAAGCCACTATCAGGAACTAACTCACGTTTATCGTGTGCCATGGCAACTGATGTATGCTTTACGTCGCTATCAGCAACTGGTGTCGGTTGAGCCATAGGTGCGCTTGCAGCCCCTTTGCTAATAACCGTTTTTGCATTGGCATCTTTTTGCTCAGCTACTTCAGGC
>NZ_PNDP01000098.1:0-1782 GCF_005886415.1 Pseudoalteromonas sp. S327
AATTGATATTTGGCATCTTTTAAGTCCTTCATTGCCACTTCGCGTGCACGAGATAAATCGCGTACAGCTTCATCTTCAGGCTCGGGAACATAGATAGGTGTTATAAGTTAAAGGGGTCACCCATTAGAAAGTTCCGGTCAAGCAGGCAGCTGTGTTTTCTTGATCTTTTTATTCAAAAACCAAGTGTTTTTTATTATTTAAACTCAATTTAAATATGACTACGCACCTAGTAATGACGTCGATTGGTGTGAATATGCACCAGTCACCCATATGAATTTAGGCAGTTTAATTAAGCATTATTGATGATTAATTAAGGCCCTTGGCTTTCGCCTCAGTCATCGTTTAGTACCAATGTCAGTCCAGTTTCTGGCTGTGTTTACACACTGCGCTGTAACAAGTCTGTGGTTTATGCTTACACATAACCAACCCTGTGTGGCTCAAACATTGGGCATATCCAGTATTTAAAATATGAGCGGTTAGCGTGCAGGCTCAATCAAATCTAATGGTTTTACCAACCCCATTACGAGCTCAACACGTTAACCTAATTTGTTTTATAGACGCTAAGCAAACGCCTTGTGTTCATCGAATGGTACATTGTCTTTAAGCACGTGATAACACGCTCTTGTGAGCTTATGTGCAACCGTTTTAATCGCAACTACCTTGTTTGTTTTAGCCAGTTTTCGTTGATAATATTTTTTGATTGTCGGGTTGTACCGAATGGCAAAATTAGCGGCCTCAGTAAACGCCCACGCTAAATAACGATTGCCATTCTTCTGATTCGTAGCGCCTTTTTTCTTTCCATTACTGTACCTTGCTCCTTTAACACAGCGACAATACGATGAGAAATTCCCTGGGCTATTAAAACGTTTAATAGTGCCTGTCTCTAACATAATGGTCAGTGCTAAGGTATTCCCAATTCCATCAATACTGGTTAGGTTCATAAACTCAGGGGAGAGTGATGTTTGTTTTAAAATAGCGCCTTCTATCACATTAATTTGCTGTTGAGCACAGCGTATTAATGAGAGGTTAGAAATGACTGACAGTGCTGTATTCATTGAGCTAAAGTCTGCATGTACTTGCTCAACATTGACGCCTTTTCTGATAGCGGCCATTTGTTTGATTTTGTTGCTACTGAGCTTGTATCCAAGATGACGCATGTAACAACTTTGCACTGATAATAAGTTTTTAGTGGACTGTTGAACAATGTCCATTCGTTTACGCATTAAGTCGCGAACAGCCCTGAGCTCTCGAGGATAAATATAGCCCTCAGGTAGAATGTTTAAACGTAGCATTTCAGCTAACCAACACGCATCACTGTGGTCATCGGCATGCTTTAAGCCTGAATACTGTTGAATTGCCGCAGGGTTCGCTAGGTGAAGTGTAAACCCTTCATCCATTAAAGCATCGACTAACCAATACCAATTAAAAGTTGATTCAACAACAAGCCCTTTTAGATTGTCTTTATAAGGGGTTAGAAAAGATAAAATGACAGAGGTGTCATTATTTAGACGCTTGCAGGTAAGTGTTTCACCTTGCTCATTAATGATAGCAATAACACAATTATTTGAATGCAAGTCAATTCCACCATATAGTTTCATACTAAGCTCCTCGAGATACAGTTTATGTTTTGGTCAACACAACTGTATCGAAAAACTCGAGGAGCTTTCTATATGATTATCAAATCTTGACTTCAGACATCAAAACATAAATCGGTTAAAAGCTTTTGATATAAGATATTTTTACCCTCTAAAAGCGCAGCGCCTCATATACTCAATAAGAGAT
>NZ_PNDP01000099.1:0-5311 GCF_005886415.1 Pseudoalteromonas sp. S327
CCCCCGCACGCGTGCTGGACTGGGATGGCTGCAGGTCAGCCGTTTGGTAAACGATTCCCCCTTAGCTCAGTTGGTTAGAGCGACGGACTGTTAATCCGCAGGTCCCCCGTTCGAGTCGGGGAGGGGGAGCCAATCATAAGAATTTCATAGACATTTCAGTAATTTTCCACTACTCTTCTGCTTTATAACTAAAACATAATATCTATTCTAATGTGTTGCTATTAGTTGAATGATCAAGGACCTGATTCCTTTCCTTTTGAACTATTAAAAGATTGATAACATGGCTGGCTTTAAAAAACTTATTTTTATACAAATCCTGTCTTGGCTTGTATGTGTTGCGGCTGGAAGCTACTTCATATCTGTAAGCTTTAATAATGCAGTAAGTGAAGCACAAACTTCAGCGCAAACCAGCGTAACACGTTACATTAACAGCTTAACAAGTGATGAGCTTTCGCCTGAAAGTATAAAAAAAGCGATTGGCGATGGTAAAACGTTTTCAAGCTTTATACTAAGAGACTACCAAGGGGCTGAGGTATTTTCAGTTAACTCCCCTACCCAGCTGCCCATGTTTGCTGAATTTATTCAATCTAGCTTTAATTCGGTTCGCCCACAGTTTGCCGTTAACGACGCTGCAGATATAAAAGTAGAATTTACCCTCAACATTGAACGTTTAGCGCAGCAGCTACAAACCTCTTTATTTATAGTTATATTTATTTCTGCTTTTTTAGTGATTATTCCTATCATATTAATGAAGTCTATTTTTCATAGCTTAAATAAAAATATCAGCATGACCGTTGCCGATGTAATAGACATTTACATTAACCAAAATCAAATTGGCGACGACTTAGACACCGCACTTGATGCAAGTAAAATGAAAAAGCTAGGTAAAGATTTAGTCCCGAGCTTTAATCGCCTTTCGCATTTTTTAAAAAATAAAAATGATGATATTCAAAACGCTGCCCTAAGTATCAAGCAAGAAGCCTATAAAGATGTAATTACTGAGTTAGGTAACCGTAATATGTTTGTTGAATATTACGAAAAACACATCGAAAACAGTGAGCGCAGTACGTTTGGTTCGTTAGCGCTTGTACGCTGTAGTGAGCTGCAAACTATAAACCAAAGCCGTGGCTACCAAAAAGGTGATGACTACGTTAAAGGTGTGGCGGATATAATTAAGCATATAAGCGGCACTTACACTGGCAGCCAAGTATTTAGGCTAAATAGCTCAGACTTTGCCATTGTACTACCTAATACCCCACTTAAAGAAGCAGAGCGTTTTGGTGAAAACCTGCAATCGCGCTTTACTCAATATCAACAAAATCAAGAGCTAAGCTCTGTGGCTAACACAGGTATTGTGGGCTACGAAAAAGGCAAACCGCTGGGTGAGCTATTATCGGTTGTCGATAACGCAATGAGCATGGCGCAATCTAAGCAAGTAAATGCATGGCATGTGCAGCGCGAAACCGATTTAGTTAATAATGTAAGTGCTGGGTTTGGTAACCAAAACTGGCGTAAAGTGATTAACGAAGTGATTGAATCAAAACGCGTTCACTTAGTAATGCAAAATATTATGCCGCTTGGTAAAAGCATTAAGGCGTATGCAGAGATACAAGTGCGCTTTAAAACCGAAGATAACCAAGTGCTTCCTACGGCCTCGTTTTTAGCCATGGCTGAAAAACTCGATATGGCCATAGAAATTGACCGCTTAATTATTGACTCATCACTTGAAAAAATTAAAAGCCGTAACCTCTCTGAAAAGTTTTTTGGCTTGAATGTGACCGCCTCAAGTGCACATAACGATCAATTTGTTATTTGGTTAGAGCGCCGCTTATTAAAAGATACGCATATAGCCTCTAAATTAGTATTTGAAGTAAGTGAGTTTGGCCTACAGCAAAATATTAAAGCCAGTAAACGCTTTATTGATATGGTGCATCGCGTAGGTGCCCGCGTAACGGTTGAACGCTTTGGTGTTGGACTAACGTCGTTTAAGTTTTTCCGTGATTTAAAACCAGACTTTATTAAAATGGATGCAAGTTACACCCGCGGCCTAGAAGATGATAAAAACAATCAATACTTTATGCGCCTAATGGTTGATTTAGCCCACCGCATTGGTGTGAGTGTGTTTGCTGAGGGCGTTGAAAGCCAAGAAGAAAAACACATAGTAGAAACGCTTTGCCTAGACGGCGTACAAGGTTATTACATAGAAAAACCTAAAGATATTTAGCACCTCTCCTTAATTAAAGTAAAAAAGAGCACATGTGCTCTTTTTTGCGTTTAACTGTTTAATTTTTCGCTTACTTTAAAATCACATAAATTTTACAGCTTTGTGATCGCTTAATTATTTTACTGTGTTTATTTAACTGATAACGACTCGCATATGTTGTTTATCGGGGCAGAAAAAAGGATAATACACAGGATTTTAATAGCGCGAGGCACACATGACAGAATATGTCTTGTTATTGATTGGAACCGTTCTAGTTAATAACTTTGTATTAGTACAATTTTTAGGCTTATGTCCATTTATGGGTGTATCAGGCAAGCTTGATACCGCTATTGGTATGTCTTTAGCAACCACGTTTGTGCTTACTCTTGCCTCTGTTACAAGCTATTTAGTTAATCAATATATTTTAGCGCCGCTAGATATCGAATTTTTACGCACCATGAGCTTTATTTTAGTGATTGCCGTTGTGGTGCAATTTACCGAAATGGTTGTGCGTAAAACTAGCCCGACTTTATACCGTTTACTGGGTATATTTTTACCGCTGATCACTACTAACTGTGCGGTATTAGGTGTTGCGCTTCTTAACATAAAAGAAGATCACACATTTTTACAATCGGCCGTGTATGGTTTTGGCGCAGCCGTTGGCTTTTCATTAGTACTTGTATTATTTGCAGCGCTGCGCGAACGCCTTGCTGCTGCAGATGTTCCTACCCCGTTTAAAGGCGCCTCAATAGCCATGATCACCGCCGGCTTAATGTCGATGGCGTTTATGGGATTTACCGGATTAGTGAAGTTTTAATATGACCTTAATGTATGCCTTGATAGCGCTTGGCTCGCTAGCGCTTGTTTTTGGACTTATTTTAGGCTTTGCAGCTATTCGCTTTCGTGTAGAAGGCGACCCAATTGTTGAGCAAATAGATACCATTTTACCGCAAACCCAGTGTGGCCAGTGTGGCTATCCGGGCTGTCGCCCCTACGCTGAGGCAATTGCCAACGGGGATGAAATTAATAAATGCCCACCAGGCGGAGAAGCAACGGTTAAAAAGCTAGCCGATTTAATGGGCGTAGAGCCTAAACCGCTTGCCGGTGGCGAACAAGCAGAGCCGATAAAAACAGTGGCCTATATTCGCGAAGACGAGTGCATAGGCTGTACTAAGTGTATTCAGGCATGCCCTGTGGATGCCATTGTTGGTGCTACACGCCAAATGCACACTGTACTAATAGAAGAATGTACTGGCTGCGATTTATGTGTAGAGCCCTGCCCTGTAGATTGCATTGATATGCTGCCTGTAGCCGAAACAAAACAAAACTGGAAATGGCAACTTGATGCTATTCCTGTCACGCAAATAGATTAGAGGTTTGAGTGGAAAAGTTACTTGAACAAATTAAAAAAGGTACGGTTTGGGCATTCCCGGGCGGCGTGCATCCACCACAACAAAAAACACTCTCTAACAGTGCGCGTATTGCTAGGCTTCCTCTACCTGATAAGTTAGTTGTACCAATTAAACAGCACATTGGTGCTAACGGTAAATTGATTGTAGAAAAAGGCCAGCAGGTATTAAAAGGCCAAGCACTAACCGTGCCCGTTGCGAATTGGTCTGTGCCTGTACATGCGCCCAGCTCTGGCACCATAACAGATATTGCTTCTATGCCTTCGGCGCATCCATCGGCTTTACCTGAGCTAAGTATTATTATTGAGCCTGATGGCAAAGATCAATGGTGCGAACTAACCCCAATACCTAACCCAAGTGAGCTTAGCCACGATGAATTAGTCGATATAATTCATCAAGCAGGTATAAGTGGTATGGGTGGAGCAGGCTTTCCTACTTATGTAAAAGCCGATATAAAACAACCTATTGAGTTTTTAATTGTTAATGCTGTTGAGTGTGAACCATACATAACAGCCGACGATGTGTTAATGCGTGAACATGCCAAGCAAGTAGTGCAAGGCATTGAGCTAATGCAACAAATTTTAAACCCGACACTGTGTATTGTTGGCATTGAAGATAATAAGCCCGAAGCCATAGCGGCTATGAAAAGTGCCGCAGAGCACAACGCCAATATTGTTATCCAAACGGTGCCTACTGTTTATCCATCGGGCGGCGAAAAACAATTAATTAAATTACTTACAAACCGTGAAGTACCCAGTGGCGGTATTCCTGCCGATATTGGTATTTTAGTGCACAACACAGGAACTTTGTTTGCTGTGCAACAAGCGGTGTACGAAGGTAAACCGCTTATAGAGCGCGTTGTTACAGTAACAGGTAACACCATTCATAATGCAGGTAATGTATGGGCATTATTAGGCACCGAAGTTAAGCACCTGCTTGATTGCCAAGGTTTTTCACCCGTACCCCAGCAGCGCGTTGTTATGGGTGGGCCGATGATGGGCTTTACCTTACCGACTGTGCGTATTGGGGTAATTAAAACCACCAACTGTATTTTAGCCCCCGATCATAAAGAACTCGCAGAGCCTGGGCCTGAAAAAGCCTGTATACGTTGTAGTGCCTGTGCAGATGCCTGCCCTGCTTCGTTATTACCGCAGCAATTACAATGGTTTGCAAAATCAAAAGAATACGACAAATTACAAGAGCACAACTTATTTGATTGTATTGAATGTGGCGCGTGTGCGTATGTATGCCCAAGCGAAATTCCATTGGTGCAGTATTACCGCGTAGCAAAAGTAGAAATAAAAGAGCAGCAAGCCGAAAAAATTAAAGCCAATAGAGCAAAAGAGCGTTTTGACGCCCGTAAAGAGCGCCTAGAGCGCGAGCAGCAAGAACGTCAAAACCGCCATAAACGTAAACCAGCGGCAAAAACATCAGATGAAAAACAAAAAGTAGCGGATGCCCTTGCCCGCGTTAAGAGCAAATCATCGGATGGCGATGAAAAATCTGCTGTAGCCGCTGCAATTGCCCGCGCAAAAGCGAAAAAACAGCAAGGTGAAGAGCTAGAGCCAGATAACAGTGAAGTAGCTAAAGAGCGTGCATTACGTAAAGAAAAAGCACGTAAATATAAAGAACAAAAAGCTGCCGAGGGCGAGTCATCACCAACACCTGATGATAAAAAGTCAGCCGTAGCTGCTGCTAT